>CAIXFP010000433.1 GCA_903918705.1 uncultured Pseudomonadota bacterium | reverse complement strand
TCATCGTGGTTTGGGCAAAGCGCAGCGTGCCCAACATGGAGGCGGGTTGTTGGGCTCGCTGCGCTTCGACTAACCTAAGGCTTACGGTTTCGACGGCTGGACTCAGGTTCAATCCGGCACCCGGCGAGGGGGCCGGGGCGGCCGGTGGCGACGCATCGGCGCTGGCCGGCGACGGCACCGGGGCGGCAGTTTGTCCGCCGCCGGGCGTTTGAGTCATCGTGGTTTGGGCAAAGCGCAGCGTGCCCAACATGGAGGCGGGTTGTTGGGCTCGCTGCGCTTCGTCCAACCTACGGCTAACGGTTTCAACGGCTTGATTCAGGTTCAATCCGGCATCCGTCGATGCGGCCGGGGCGGCCGGGAGCGACGCGAGGGCGGCCTGGGGCGGAACCGTGACGCTGACCGGCGCCGACACGGGGGCGGCAGTTTGTCCGTTGCCGGGCGTTTGCGCCGGCACCGTCCGGGGCCGGTTCGATGGTACCGTGTTGGGTGATACGGGCGGGGTAGTGGGGAACATGGCCTCGAGTTGGCCGCCGGCCATCGCGTAGCGCGCGTTGGCCGCACTCCCGGTGCCGGCCGATACCGTCTGGGCCGTCTGGGGCAAATGCCCTGCCGTGGCGTCGGCGACCCCGAGGTCAGGTGGCGCCGAGATTGCGACGACCGATGCGCGGGGTGGCGCCGTCCGGGGCGTAACCGCGCCAGGTGGCACCTGGATCGCGGCCGTGGTTTCCCCGGCGGCCGCTGACTGGGGCCATGGCGGCGGCGGTTGTGGCGTGGCCGCCGCGCCGGCGGCCGCATCCACGCCGCCTGTCAGACTGACCGCGAGCGGTTCCCGTGTTCGCGCGGTCGCCGCCATGGGGAAGGCCGCGGCCTGGCTGGGATTCCATGCCGCGTCCTGCCCGGCTTGCGGAGTGAAGGCGCCGCTCCAGACTTGCGCCGACGGTACGGAGGTGGCCGGGGCAAGGGCTTGGGCCACCGCCGCGATCTGTGTCGACAGCACGACGTCGAACTGGCTTCCCGTGGGCAGCGCCGCCGACAGGCCGCCCTGGGGGCCATTGCCGGTCTGCATCTGGGTAGCCGCCAGCACGGTCATGAAGTCAGCCATGGAGATCTCCAATTCATTCGGCTGACTGACAAGCAGGTTTCGTGCCGCATTCCCGCCAAATTTCAAGCGCCTGCCGCGCCGGATTACCTGCGGCGCCGACGATTCAACCAGTCAAGGCGCGACCCGCGACGCCGTTCCCGGCGGTGTCGGCATGCTTTTGCCTGATTTGTTCGACCTGCGGGATCAGTCCGAAAAACAGTTCGAGAAGCTGTGGGTCGAAACTGATGCCCGACTGCCGGCCCATGTACTCGATGGCCGCGCCAACGCTCCAGGCCGGTTTGTAGGGGCGTTCGCTGGTGAGGGCATCGAAGACGTCCGCGATGGTGACGATGCGCCCTTCGACGGGGATGTCCGCACCCGCCAGCCCATGCGGATAACCACTGCCGTTCCATTTCTCGTGGTGCGTGAGCGATACCGTGCGTGCCATGCGCAGAAGATCGGATCCATGGCCGCCTATGATCTCGGCTCCGATCAGCGGGTGGGTTTTCATCAAGGCCCACTCGTCCGCATCCAGCGGGCCCGGCTTGATCAGCACCCGGTCCGGGATGCCGATCTTGCCGATGTCGTGCATCGGCGCGGCGTCCAGCAACAGATCCGCCTGGGCGTCGGGCAGGCCGGCGGCGCGCGCCAGCAGGTGCGAGGCCTTGCTCATGCGGATGACATGCATCCCGGTTTCGTTGTCGCGGTATTCGGCCGCGCGCCCCAGGCGGCGCACGATTTCAAGGCGCGTCTCGTGCAGTTCCCGGGTGCGTTCTCGTACCACATGTTCCAGGAGCATCAACTGGTCGCTGCGCTCCAGGTGCATCTGGACGCGCTGGCGCACGATGGCGGCATGGCAGGGTTTGTGCAGATAGTCGGCGGCGCCGAGGTCGAGACCGTGAGCCTCGTCGCTGGCCTCGCCCAGGGCGGTCACGAAGATGACCGGGATGGGCCGGGTGACAAGGTCCGACTTGAGGCGGCGGCAGACCTCGTAGCCATCCATGCCGGGCATCATGACGTCGAGCAGGATGAGATCGATCTTCTGCTTTTGCGTGATGTCCAGGGCATCGGGGCCGTTGGTGGCAAAAATCACCCGGTAGTGGTCGCTGAGCATGCCTGCCAGCACCGCGATGTTTTCCGGGATGTCGTCGACGATCAGCACATTGCTGCGTGTCATGATGGGTTTCCTTGATCCGAAGCGTGGCCGCCCTGAGCGGTGGTTTCCAGGAGAAGATTCAGGGTCCGCCGCGCGCTGGCGTAATCGTAGCGGTCGATGGCGCGGGCGGCCTCCTCCCAGAGGGGCTGGTGGGGCGATGCCGCGAACAGGGGCGTGACCGTATAGGCGAAATCCACCGCGTCGGTCTCGCGCCGGTCCAGCATGCCCGCCAACTCCAGCAAGCGGGCCGTTCTGTCCGGCGCCGCGCCGGACGGGGCGTCGTCGCCCGGCCGGCCATCGCCCATCGCCATCGCATCGAGTCCATCCAGGCCGCTCATGACGGTACGCAGGCAGGCCAGCACGGTAGGCAGCAGTACTTCGCCGCGCGCCCGGTCCTGCTCCGCCAGTGCCTTTTCCAGCGCCGCCGCGGCCTCGCCGAGTTCCTGGGCGCCCAGAGTCTGGGCCACGCCCTTGAGGGAATGGGCATGGCGCAGCGCGGCGTGGCCATCGTCCGCCGCCCAGGCGGCCATGAACTGTTGCTCGAAATTCCGCCCCTGGTTGTCGCGGAAGCGCTCCAGCAATTTGAGCAGGAAGGGCAATTTGCCGTCGGTGTGGGCGAGACCCAGCACCACGTTGATGCCCGGCAGATTCCGCACCGGCGCCGGCGCGGCGGGCGCCACGGCGGGAACCGGCGCGGCGGCGGCAAGCGACTCGAAATCGGTGAGGCAATGCGCAAAGCGCTCGAACAGGATGTCCATGTTGATCGGCTTGGCGACATGGGCATTCATGCCGGCCGCGTAGCAGCGCGCCTGATCGTCGGCCAGGGCATTGGCGGTGAGGGCGATGATCGGCAGGTTCTGCAGGTGGACGTTCTCGCGCAGGCGCCGGGTGGCTTGGTAGCCGTCCATCACCGGCATGTTGCAATCCATCAGGATCACGTCCGGCACCCGCCGCGCCACTTCCTCCAGGACTTCCTCGCCGTTGCGAGCCAGGCGGATGCTCAGGCCGACGTGGGCGAGCAGTTCGCGTATCACTTCCTGGTTGACTTCGATGTCCTCGGCCACCAGCACATCCGCATTTCTGAAACGCGCCCAGCGCATCCGGGAATTCTTGCGCCGGTCGATCTCCGGCTGGTCCGTGGCGAACACGCCCAGGCAGCGGGCCAACTCGACATAAAGCTGGCGAGCGCAGACGGGTTTGGCCAGCAACCCGTCGACCTCGTCGCCGATCCGGGCCACTTCCTCGTGATGGCTATAGGCCGTCACCAGGATCATGGGCGGCGCCGGCCGCCCGGAGCGGCCGCTCAGCGCCGCGCGCAGGCGGGCGATGGTTTCGATGCCATGACTTCCCGGCATCTTCCAATCCACGAAGAAGGCCAGATAATCGGCGTTGCCGTCGTCCGCCAGCAACGCCAGGGCGCTCTCGGCGCTGTCGGCGACGCGGACGGCAAGCCCCAGTTGGCCGATGAGGTGGCTGAGGATGCGGCGGGCGATGGGGTTGTCGTCGATCACCATCACCGGCTGATGAGCATGCTTGGCGAGGTTTTCGCCGAACCACGCGATGCCCTGCCGGCGATCGCTTCCCGCCCGGCCGAAGCGCGCGGTGAAGTGGAATTGGCTACCCACGCCGGGTTCGCTCTCCACCCAGATCCGCCCCCGCATCATCTCCACCAGATGGCGGCAGATGGCCAGGCCCAGGCCGGTGCCCCCGTAGTGTCGGGTGGTAGAGGTATCGGCCTGCATGAAGGGCTTGAACAACTGGGCGACCTGATCGGGAGTCATGCCGATGCCCTGGTCGCTGACCGTGAACAGGAGTTCCACCGCGTCGTCGCCGACCGCCTGGTGGCGCGCACTGACCACCACATTGCCGCCCGCGGAGAACTTCAGCGCGTTGGTGACCAGGTTGGTCAGCACCTGCTCCAGGCGCAGGGGATCCCCGATCAGCAGCAGGCTTTCGTCCTCGATGTCGAAAGCGAGTTCGATGCCCTGCCCTTCCGCGCGCAGGGCGGTCACACCGGACAATTGCTCGAACACGGTCGCCAGTTCGAACCGGGTACTCTCCATCTGCATCTTGCCCGCCTCGATCTTGGAGAAGTCGAGGATGTCGTTGATGATGCGCAGCAGGCTGTCGGATGCGCCCTTGATCTTGCCGAGGTAGTTGCGCTGGCGCGTGTCCAGGGCGGTTTCCAGGCACAGGTCGGACATGCCGATGATGGCATTCATCGGCGTGCGGATTTCGTGGCTCATGTTGGCCAGGAACGCGCTCTTCGCCTCGCTGGCATGCTGGGCCTGTTGCCGCGCCTGCTTCAGTTCGTCGACCATTTCGCGCACCCGGGTGATGTCCCGGGCGACGCCCAGAATACCGAGCAGCTTGCCGTCATGGCCGTTGACCGCGGCCTTGACGGTTTCCAGCAGTCCACGATGGCCATCCGACAGATAGGTGACCCATTCCTCGCGTACGATGGGCACCGCGCTCCGCGCCGCGCTGAGATCGTCGGCGCGAAAGGCCGCGCAGACCTCGGCGGGAAAGAAGTCGGCGTCGGCCTTGCCCAGGATTTGGGCCGGAGCCGCGCCCAGCAGCTTGCCGAAGGCGGGGTTGCAGGACAGGAATACCCCGTTCGCATCCTTCATCCAGACCAGATCGGGTATGGCCCCCAACAGCGACTGCAACAGGCTACGCTGCTGTTCGGCTTGCTGCAGTTCATCGGCCAGGGACTGCGAGAGTTGCAGGATGCGTTGCTCGGCCCGATGCTGGTCGCTGATGTCGAGAAAGCTCCACACCCGCCCGACGACCTCACCGCCACACCTTTGCGGGTGCGAGAAGCGCGCGAATACGCGGCCGTCGCGGAATCTCAGGGTGTCGCGGGAAACCGCCTTCGGCCTGTTGTAAAGGGACTCGACCTTGCTCAGGAATTGTTGCGGATCCGCGAGCTGTTCAAGCACGTGGGCGATGACCGCCTTGTCGTCACCCGCGGCGATCAGCTCAGCGGGGATGCGCCACATCTGCGCGAAGCGCAAATTCGCCTTGACGACGCGGCTTTCGCGGTCGACCACCAGGATGCCATTGTCGGTCGCCTCGAACGTGGCCTCGATGAGAGACAGCGCGGCCTCGGCCGCCGCCTTGGCGCGGCTCAGCGCGGCGGTGCGCTGTTCCACCAGTTGTTCCAGTTGGTCGCGGTGGCGCAGCACCTCCGCTTCCAGGGTCTTGATCGAGGACACGTCCATGCCCATGCCCACCAGCACGGTTTGTCCGTGCAAGGAGGCGCGCCGCCCGGTCAGCAGGAAGGGGCAGTAACTGCCGTCACGAATGCGTACCCGGGCTTCGAGCATAACGGAGCCTTCGCTGAAGACCTGAGCCATGCTCCGGGCAATCAGTTCGCGCTCGTCGCCGGCAAACAGATCCACCGGTTCGAGGGCCGCGATCTGCTCCGCGTTCAACCCGGTCACCTCCTCGAAGCTACGATTCCAGGCGACGAAGCGGCCATCACCATCGATCACGTAGAAGGTGCCGTGCAGACTTTCCGTCAGCACTTTCAGGAAATCCTGTTCGGACCGCAGCCCTTCAATCAACTGCTCGCGCTCCTGTGACAAGCGCTTGCGCTCGCTGATGTCGCGCAGGGCCGTGATGCGATAGGCCCGTCCCTCATAATCGATGGTCTGGCCGTGGGCCTCGACCTCGATGAGCCGGCCATCCTTGCGGACCATGGCATGTTCGACGCGGCTTTCGCTGCCGCGCTGGATGTTGTCGTTCACTCTCGAGAAATCCTCGGCGGGGATCAGGTCCGCCACGGTGAGGGCGGTCAGTTCCTCGCGGCTATAGCCGAGCAGGGTCAGTAACTGGTCGTTGGCGTCTATGAAGCGTCCGCGTTCGGTCACCGCAATGCCCTCGAAGGTGGCGGCGGCCAGCAGGCGAAAGCGGGCCTCGCTCAGTTGCAGCGCCTGCTTTGCCTGGCGGCTAGCCCATGTTTAACAGCTCCTCCAAAAGTGCCCAACGAAACAAGGGGATGCGAACAATTCTAGGGCCATCAGGCACTACATTCGCGTAGATGGCTGAGGCGGAGGGGCATCGGAGGGTCAGATGACCAGGCGTTTTGTGC
>CAIXFP010000432.1 GCA_903918705.1 uncultured Pseudomonadota bacterium | reverse complement strand
GGATGTCGGCGATGATGTTGGCCGGGTCTTCGTTGCGCGGGTTGTCGCTGGTGACGATGGCCAGGTCGGCGCGCGCCGCCACCGCCGCGCCCATCAGCGGGCGCTTGCTGGTGTCGCGGCCGCCGCCACAGCCGAACACGCAGATCAACTTGCCGCGGGTCAGGGGCTTCAGTGCGGCCAGGACTTTTTCCAGGGCATCCGGGGTGTGGGCGAAATCCACCAGCACCATGGGTTCGTCGGCGTCACCCGCGACCCGCTGCATCCGCCCCGGCACCGCTTCGACTTTTTCCAGGGCGGCGAGGGCGTCTTCGAGTTGCACGCCGCCGGCCAGCAAGGCACCCAGGGCGGCCAGCAGGTTGTAGGCGTTGAATTCGCCGAGCAGGGGGCTCCGGAGTTCGCCCCTGCCCCAGGGGCTGACGATTTCCATGGCCAGGCCGTTGCTGTCGCAGCGCAGGCGTTGTCCGCGAAGTTCACCGCCTTGCAGGCCATAGCCGAGAACGCAGGTGCCGCCGCCGCTCAGTTGCCGCGCCAGGCTGGCGCCCAGTTCGTCGTCGCCGTTGAGCACCGCCCATTTCAGGCCGGGCCAGGTGAACAGCCGTGCCTTGGCGGCGGCGTAGCTGGCCATGTCGCCGTGGTAGTCGAGGTGGTCCTGGGTCAGGTTGGTGAGCACCGCGACATCGAACTCGATCCCGGCCACCCGGCCCTGATGCAGGCCGTGGGAGGAGACTTCCATGGCCACGCCGCGGGCGCCGGCATCGCGAAAATCGGCCAGCAGGCCTTGCAGGCTCACCGCGTCGGGAGTGGTGTGGCTGGCCACCCGCAATTCGCCGGGAAAACCGTTGCCGAGGGTGCCGAGGGTGGCGGTGCGGCGTCCGAGCCGGGTCCAGGCGGCGGACAGCCAGTGGGCCACCGAAGTCTTGCCGTTGGTGCCGGTGACGCCGGTCATCCAGAGATGTTTCGAGGGTTGGCCGTACCAGGCGGCGGCGAGGCTGGCGGCGTGCTCCTTCAAGCCGGGCAGCGGCAGGTTGGCCACGGCGCCCGCGTTCCAGGCATGGCCTTCGGGTTCCCAGAGCACGGCGGCGGCGCCGCGGGCGATGGCGGCGGCGATGTGGTCACGGCCGTCATGGGCGCCTCCGGGGAAGGCGAGGAACACGTCGCCCGCCGTCAGGCGCCGGCTGTCCGCGCTCAGGCCGCGGGCAGCCGGCGCCAGGGCGCGGAGTCGGGCCACCAGGGCGGCCGGATCGATGGTGATATGGGCCATCACACCGACTCCGGAATCACCGGCGCCTGGCCGGGGGGCGAGCTGTCGCTGCCGAAGCTGGTGTCCGGCGGCACCGCCATGAAGCGCAGGGCGCCGGCCATGACTTTCGAGAACACCGGGGCGGCCACCAGACCGCCGTAGTAATCGTGGCCGCCCGGCTCGTCGATCATCACCGCCACCACCAGGCGCGGGTTGGAGGCCGGCGCCAGGCCGATGAAGGAGCTGATGTACTTGGTCGCCTCGTAGCCGCCGCCGCCGATCCTGAACTTGTGGGCGGTGCCGGTCTTGCCGGCGACGCGATAGCCCGCCACCCGCGCCATGGGCGCCGTGCCGCCGTTCTGGGTGACCAGTTCCATCATGGCCAGCACCTTGTTGGCCGCGTCGGCGGACATCACCCGGGTGCCGGTGGCCGAGCCGTCGCGGCGCAGCGCGGTGAGGGCCGGCATGACGCCGCCGTTGGCGAAGGCGGTATAGGCATGGGCCAGTTGCAGCAGGCTGACCGACAGGCCGTGGCCGTAAGCCATGGTGGCCTTCTCGATGGGCCGCCAACTGGCGAATGGGCGCAAACGGCCATGCACTTCGCCGGGCAGTCCGGAATTCGGCGCCGCGCCGAGACCGGCCCGGGTAAGCAGGCGCCAGTAATCCTCGCCACGCATTTCCAGGGCGATCTTGGCGGCGGCCACGTTGCTGGAGACCTGGATGGTCTGGGCCACGGTGATCACGCCGTTGACATGGGTGTCGGTGATTTTCTTGTCGCCGACGATGAACCAGCCCGGCCCGGTGTCGATGGTGGTATCCGGGGTCACCACGTGGGCATCCAGCGCGGCGGAAATCAGCAGGGGCTTCATCACCGATCCCGGCTCGAATTCGTCGGTGATGGCCCGGTTGCGCACCCGTTCCGGGGTGTAGGTGGCACGGCTGTTGGGGTTGAAGCTGGGGGTGTTGGCCAGGGCCAGGATCTCGCCGGTGCGGGCATCCAGCACCACCACGGAACCGGCGCGGGCACTGTGCTGTTCGACGGCTTCGCTGAGTTCGCGATAGGCCAGGTACTGGATGTGCTGGTTCAGGGACAGCACCAGATCGCGCCCCGGCTTGGGCGGCTTGATCTGCTCCAGCACTTCCACCACGTTGCCGAGGCGGTCGCGCAGCACCCGCTGGGAGCCCGCCTCGCCGGCAAGCCAGGACTGGAACGCCAGTTCGACCCCTTCCTGGCCGCGATCGTCCAGGTTGGTGATGCCGAGAACGTGGGCCATGACCTCGCCCGCCGGGTAATAGCGGCGATATTCCGGCTTGCTGTACACGCCGGCCAGGTTCAGGGCCTTGATCAGGTTCGCCTTGGGCGGCTCCAACTGGCGTTCCAGATAGACGAAGCCGTGCTTCTTGTCGGCGAACAGGCGCGCGATCTGGGCGGAATCGCGCTCCAGGATCTTGCCCAGAGCCTGGATCTGCTCCGGACTGGGATCGGCCTGGCGGGGGTTGATCCAGAAGGTTTCCACCGGGGTGCTCACCGCCACCGGTTCGCCGCGGCGGTCGCTGATCACGCCGCGATAGGCGGGTATCGGCGCGATGCGCTGGGCGCGCCGGTCGCCTTCCTCGGTGAGGAAGTCGTTGTGCCAGGCCTGCAGGTA
The DNA here is from genome assembly GCA_903918705.1 of uncultured Pseudomonadota bacterium. GTDB lineage: Bacteria > Pseudomonadota > Gammaproteobacteria > Burkholderiales > Thiobacillaceae > PFJX01. The sequence continues at coordinate 1,018 of CAIXFP010000432.1, read as the reverse complement.
GACCGCGCGCACGGACAGGGCGGCGAATCCGCCGAACAGCAGGGCCAGGGTCAAACGCATGCGCCAGCGCTGCAGGTCCAGATGCAGCATGGTGTGCTTGCGGGGTTGCGGCATCGCGTTCATGGCGCGGCTCCCGCCGGCATTTTCAGCACGTAGATGCTCTTCGGCTCGGGCACCGCCATGTGCAGGCGATCGTGCGCCACTTCTTCCACCCGGTTGTGCATCAGCCAGGTGGAGATCTCCAGTTGCAACTGGCCCCACTCCACGTCCAGGGCGCGGGCATGGGCCTGTTCCACCTGCAAGGCCATAAACAATTTGCGCGCCTGGTGGCGCGCCGAGACGACGAAGATTGCGCAGGCGAGCAGGGCCGCGATGAGGACCAGGTTCAATTTAACCATGGCTCCTCCGTGCGTTCCGCCACCCGCAGGGTGGCGCTGCGCGCACGCGGGTTGCCGGCCGCTTCGCCGTCGCCCGGTTTCACGGCGCGGCCGACCAGACGCAGACAACCGCCGCGCAGGGCGGAGGCCGGCAGGGGAATTTCCGGCGGCACCTGTTCTCCCTGGGATTCCCGGCGCATGAACTGCTTCACCATGCGGTCTTCCAGGGAATGAAAGCTGATCACCACCAGGCGCCCACCCGTCTTCAGCAAGCCTGCCGCGCGCGGCAGCGCCTGTTCAATTTCTTCAAGCTCGCGGTTAATGAAAATCCGCACAGCTTGAAAGGTGCGCGTCGCCGGATCCTGGCCCCGCTCACGGGTGCGCACGGCGCCGGCGACCACCTGGGCGAGTTGGCGGGTGCGCTCGATCGGCGCAACCGTTCTTGCCTGCGCAATCGCCCGCGCAACCTGTCTAGCAAACCGCTCCTCGCCATAGTCCCTGACAATTTGTGCAATCTCCTCTACCGGTGCCTGGTTCAACCAGTCCGCGGCGGTCATGCCGCGGCTGGTATCCATGCGCATGTCCAGGGGGGCGTCGAAACGAAAACTGAAGCCCCGCTCGGCTTCGTCCAGTTGCGGGCT
>CAIXFP010000431.1 GCA_903918705.1 uncultured Pseudomonadota bacterium | reverse complement strand
GTCTGGCTGGCGTGGCTGAATCGTCTTTTCGTGGATGCGGAACTCCAGGTTTTCGACGAGCCCGGCATCGCTCTGGAATGGCTCGATGCGGGGTGATGGATACGCTGTCCACGAACGGAAGGTTATGGCTGATTGAACCTTGATTCCTCAGTTGACCGCTCGTTTGGCTCCGTGAGGCCGCATGGGTGCTGAAGTTCGCGTCTTCGATCACGCTTACCTGCTGGTGCGCCAGGAAAGCTGGCGTAGTCCAGTCGCTGCAAGTCCGGCCCAGGTAAGGGTAGCGCCCGCCTGGTAGCGAGTGTTGCGTTGTCTCCGGCGACGGCTACGACGTAAGCGTACACAGTGATCGTGTGGGGTGTGGGATGGAGCCACGAAATGGCCAAAATGCAGAGGCCGAGGCCGTCAATGGGGTCGAAGGCTATATGTGCGGAACCGTTATGCAAGGGGCCGTTGCTCTGCCGGGGTCTGATGCCACATCACGCACGAAGGGATTACGTCGGAACCTGGGAGACCTCGCTCCGCCCACAGCCGCCCTTGGCGGTTCAGGGCCGCGACGGGAAGCCGAGGAGGCGAAGCCATCGAGGAAGGGGCGAGGAGTCGGACGGGGAGTAGTACCTGTGAAGCGACCGAACAAGTCTGGTGAGAGCCAGAGGCGGAGGGCGTGGAGGGAAGGCCCCCGCCCGGAAGGAAGGGGATCGTGGCAGACTCAGGACTCAGCGCCGGAACCCGTCTGACAAACGCGGCCCTCACCAAACCTCGCATCCTTCATCCCTGGCCGGAGGTACGCTTTGCCGTCAACCATCCAAGGTAGGAGCCCGGTGCCCGAATTGGGCACGCCGGGATCTGTGCGGGGGGTGCCCAGCAATGGGCATCTCTACCGCGATTGAATCGGGACATGCACCCGTTGGCGTGAATACCGCCGGACAATCCGGTGGCCCGTGCTTGCAACCGGGCGTACTTCGTCCGCCCCTGCCTACAGACAGGCCCTGCCCCGATTCAAAATCGCTGAAGGCGCTGCCAGCGGGGTTCCCCGGCGGTGGATCACGGCCTAATTGCCCGAGGGCGGCGCGGTCTCATCGATGATCTCGAAGTCGTGAGTCATCACGGCGGTCTTGCCCAGGATGATGCTGGCGGAACAGTACTTTTCCGCCGACAACTTGATGGCCCGGTCCACCAGATCCGGCTTGACGCCGCGTCCGCGCACGGTGAAATGCATGTGGATTTTGGTAAATACCTTGGGATGATCACCGGCCCGCTCGGCGCTGACTTCAACCTCGCAGCCGGTGATGTCCTGGCGACTTTTCTTCAAAATCATCACCACGTCCACCGAGGTGCAACCGCCGGTGCCCATCAACAGCATTTCCATGGGCCGCGGCCCCATGTTGCGGCCGCCGATGTCCGGCGAGCCATCCATGATCATGGCGTGGCCACTTTCCGACTCGGCCATGAAACAGACGTTTTCTACCCATTTGACGCGGGATTTCATTGCATTTCTCCTAGTTTCGGATGCGGTACCAGATGAGGCCGATGCCTTCGTGCAGGGCCAGGGAACTGTCGTAAAGCGCCTTGGCGTTGGGCACCAAGTCCATCAGATCAGGGCCACTTGGGAGGGAATAGCCGAACCCGGCCGGTACGACGCGCAAGCCCTCACGTTCGAACTCCGGAATCGCGCGGGCCAGATGCCAGGCATGGCTGACCAGATAGATGCGGCGGATGCCGTCCCGATGCAGCGGCGCCGCGGACAAGCGCGCGTTATCCCGCGTGGTTTCGGAGCAATCTTCCATCCAGCGCACCTTCACGCCGAATTCCCGTTCCAGGGTCTCGCGCATCATCGGCCCTTCCGGCCGGCCACCAGTTGGCGCGCCGCCGGTGACCAGCACCGGCTTGTGCAGTCTGCGCGCCAGCCAGGCGCCGTAGCGCAGCCGCTCCAGGGTCAAACGGCCTACCGTGTCGCCGCCGTAATCCAGGGTATCGTGATAGGTGCCGCCGCCCAGGATCACGATGGCATCGGCATCCCTGACGTCGAGCGGTCGATAGGGCGGTGCCAGGGCATCCAGCAGTTTGCCGGCGATATAGGGGGTGGCCAGCAGCCAGAGCGCGACCAGGCTGAAGCCGATCAGGGTCTTGCCCCAGATGCGTCGCCGCTTCAGCAGCAGCAAGCCGCAACCGCCCAGGAGGATTGCATTGAGCGGCGGCAACAGGAATGCGGCAAGGAAGTTGGTAAGCAGCCAGTTGATCGACATGGGCCGCGATTATCCCGATGCATCGGTTTCCGTCCAGGTCGCGCTAGGGATTCCTGAAGTTCTCCTTCCTTCGAGGGAGGTGGCAACTTGGCCGCGGCGGCTGGGGGCCAGAGAAATTTGCCCGGCAAGGCGTGGACGGTCGCCATCAAGAAAACATCAAATAGGGATGTGACCGACTGGTCGAGATTGCCATGTCATACTGGCGCGCAATACCCAACCCAGAGCAACGACCGCAGGAGACAGGTGTGTCGCATCATCCCCATGCGCTGACCGATGGCCAATCCGGCCAAGGCGTCGATTCCCGCCCCTTGTCCGCTTCCGGCAATACCACGACCCAGATCGCCGTGGCCAGTTTCGTCGGCACCGCCATCGAGTTCTACGATTTTTACGTCTATGCCCTGGCCGCGGCGCTCGTCATCGGGCCGGTGTTCTTTCCTTCCTCCTCGGCCACCGCGCAAGCCCTCAATGCCTTCGCCACATTCGGAATCGCCTTTGTGGCACGCCCGGTCGGGTCCGTCCTGTTCGGCCATTTCGGCGATCGCTTCGGACGCAAATCCACCCTTGTCGCCACCTTGTTGACCATGGGGGTGTGCACTACCCTCATCGGTCTGCTGCCGGGTTACGCCAGCCTCGGCGATGCCGCCCCCTGGCTGCTGGTGCTGCTGCGTATCGGCCAAGGCCTGGGGCTGGGAGGCGAATGGGGTGGCGCCGCGCTGCTGGCCACCGAGAACGCGCCGCGGCACCGTCGCGGCGTGTACGGCATGTTTCCGCAACTGGGGCCCTCGGTGGGGTTCTTCTGCGCGAATGCCCTGTTCCTGGCGCTGGGGGTTGTCCTCAGTCCTGGCCAGTTCATGGCCTGGGGCTGGCGGATTCCGTTTCTGGTGAGCGCGCTGCTGGTCCTCATCGGCCTCTACGCCCGGCTCAAACTTTGCGAAACGCCGTTGTTCCGCCAAGCCGAGGCGCGGCGCGCTCGGCTGCCCGTCACCCTCCTGCTGACGCGGCATCTCAGGCCCCTGGCGCTGGGTTCCCTGGCCATCGTCGTGTGCTACGCCCTGTTCTACATCAGCGCCGTGTTCGTGCTGAGCTACGGCATCGGCAAACTGCACATCGCGAAACCGGCGCTACAGGCCTGGCTGATGCTGGCCATCATCTGCATGGCCGTGGCTACCGTCGTCGCGGCGTGGCTCTCGGACCGCCACGGACGCAAGCCGGTGCTCCTGGCCGGCGGGGTCGCCGCCATGGCCTGGGGCTTTACCCTGTCGCCCCTGCTGGGGTCCGGTACCGTCGTGGGCGCGGGCCTGTTCCTATGCGGCGCCCTGTTCCTGATGGGGATGACTTATGCCCCGCTGGGCGCGATGTTGCCGGAAGTGTTTCCGACTGCCGTGCGCTATACCGGCGCGGGTGCTGCCTACAACCTGGGCGGAATACTGGGGGCATCGCTGGCGCCTTATGTCGCCCAGGTGCTGGTGGTTCATGGCGGCCTGGCCTGGGTGGGGGGCTACATCTCCGTGGCCGCCCTGATCAGCCTGTTGGCCGTGCTGGGCCTGGGCGAGACGCGCCACCGTGATATGGGCGAGTTGGACTGATTCCGCGCGTGGGGCATAACTCAGCGGGCGGCG
>CAIXFP010000430.1 GCA_903918705.1 uncultured Pseudomonadota bacterium | reverse complement strand
CCCACACCGCCGCCTACGCCGTGGTCACCTACCAGACCGCCTGGCTCAAGGCCCACCACTGCGCCGCCTTCATGGCCGCCTCGTTGTCGTCGGACCTGGACAACACCGACACGGTGAAAATCTTCCACGACGACGTGGTGAAGAACCGCATCACCATCCTGCCGCCGGACGTGAACCTGTCCTCCTACCGCTTCGTTCCGGTGGACCGCAGTTCCATTCGCTACGGCCTGGGCGCGGTGAAGGGCACTGGCGAGAACGCCATCGACAACCTCGTCTCCGCTCGGGAGAAGGGCGGCCCCTTCACCAGCCTGTTCGACTTCTGCAAGCGCATCGACCGCCGCGTGGTGAACCGCCGAGCCATCGAGGCTCTGGTGCGCGCCGGCGCCTTCGACGCGCTGCATCCCAACCGCGCCGCCGTGCTCCTCAGCGTCGGCCTGGCCATGGAATGGGCGGAAAACCAGCAGGCCAATGCCGCCCAGGACAGCCTGTTCGGCGACGCCATCGCATCCACCCCGCCGCCCCTGGTGGAAGCCCCGGAATGGCCGTTGAAGGTGCGCCTGGCCCTGGAGAAAACCGCCCTTGGCTTCTACATCAGCGGCCACCCCTTCGACGCCGACCGGGATTCGTTAAAGGGCATCGCCACCCGGCCCTTGAAGGAAGTGAAGCCCCAGTCCGGCCAGCAGCTCCTGGCCGGCATCGTCTCCAGCGTGCGCACCCAGATGACGCGACGCGGCAAGATGGCCTTCGTTACTTTGGACGACAAGACCGCCCAAGTGGAGGTGTCGGTGTTCAACGAAGCCTTCGAGGCTGCACGCGCCTACATCAAGGAAGACGAGTTGCTCATCGTCACCGGCCGCGCCAGCCACGACGAATATTCCGGCGGCATGCGCGTCAGTGCCGACGACATCATGAGCCTGGATGCCGCCCGCACACGCTATGCAACCGGGTTGACGCTGGCGTTGAAGCCGGGGGTCGAGGCCCGCGCTTTGGTCGAGGTGCTGGCTGGTCATCGGGAAACCGGGGTGTTCATCAGCCACCGGGAAAATCGTGGTGGTGTTGGCTGCCCGGTAATTTTGTTCTACTACAATGCCCAAGCCCGTTGCGATCTGGCCCTGGGTTTGGCTTGGACTCTGCGCCTCTCCAACGACCTGTTCTCCGCCCTGCGGGGCTTTGGTGAGACCGAGGTGAAATACGCGGTGACTCTGAAAAGCGGCGGTGAGCGGGGACGAGGCGGCGGAGGATACCGGGGCGTCGGGGGCGACGAGTAGGGGTTCCCTCTTTGTCAAGCGGGTCCAACGCCTGATAGTTGGGGTGGGCGACTGTATGCATGTTACATTTTGTAGAATAGGAAGCCGCGTCTCAACTGGCGTCTCAACTGAGATACTCGCCTTCATATTTCAAGAGTCAACACATAACTTCATGAAGTGCATTTATAAACAGTCTGTTACAGATATTTATATATGGCACTTTTTTTCGTGAAACCTAGTAACGTACCCGCGCACCTTGGATGAATGTTTTGATATAACCATAAGTGCCATCTTTGTTATTTAACATATTAATTTCATAACTCTTGTTTCCATGCCTTACACGGAAGTTTCCATCAAGGACTCACTCGAAGTTATCAAGCGCGGCAGCGACGAGTTGCTGGTTGAAGCCGAACTGATCGAGAAACTGAAAGCAGGCCGCCCACTGCGGGTCAAGGCCGGCTTCGACCCCACCGCGCCGGACCTGCACTTGGGGCACACTGTGCTGCTCAACAAGCTGCGCCACTTCCAGGCGCAAGGACATCACGTAATGTTTCTCATCGGTGACTTCACTGCGGGAATTGGTGACCCGACCGGCAAGAATGCGACAAGGCCACCACTTGACCAGGCCGCGATTGCGAAAAACGCTAGAACCTACAGTGAGCAGGTTTTCAGGATCCTTGACCCTGAGCTAACGGAAATTTGCTTCAACTCACGGTGGTTCACGGCGGGTCAGGCAAAGTTGCCCATGAATGATGATTCACTGGTCGGCACCAAACTCAGGGTGGACAAGAAGTATTGGGGGAAAGGGCGTTCGGGAGGCGCGCGTACAAAATTCTGGCCAGCGGGTACT
>CAIXFP010000429.1 GCA_903918705.1 uncultured Pseudomonadota bacterium | reverse complement strand
CCACCGCCGCCGAGATCTTCGGCGTGACCCCGCTGGAAGTCGGTTCGGACCAGCGTCGCGCCGCCAAGGTCATCAATTTCGGCCTGATCTACGGCATGTCGGCCTTCGGCCTGGCGCGCGAACTGGGCCTCGAGCGCGGCGCGGCGCAGGCCTATATGGACCGCTATTTCGCCCGCTATCCCGGCGTCGCCCGCTACATGGAGGAGACGCGGAAGAAGGCCCGCGAACAAGGCTACGTCGAGACGGTGTTCGGCCGCCGCCTGTGGCTGCCGGAGATCAGGTCGGGCAACGCCGGACGACGCCAGGGCGCGGAGCGCGCGGCGATCAACGCGCCGATGCAGGGCACCGCGGCGGACCTGATCAAGCTGGCGATGATCGCCGTGCAGGCCTGGCTCGACGCCTCCGGCCTGAAGTCACGTCTGATCATGCAGGTGCATGACGAATTGGTGCTGGAAGTGCCGCGAGGTGAACTGGAAACCATCCGCGCCGGCCTGCCGGAAAAGATGGCGGCGGTGGCCGACCTCGCCGTACCCCTGAAGGCGGAAGTGGGTGTGGGAGCGAACTGGGAAGCGGCCCATTGAGGGGGGATCGCCACTGGCATGAAAGACTATTGCGCGATTAAGTGTGGGTTAAGTCTGGACCTGAATAATGTCCCTGCCGAACGCCAATACGGACGGTAGTTTACCCACCATCCCCTAGGAGTAATACCCATGAGCAAGACCCTGATCGCCCTGATGACCGCCGCTTCCTTCTTCGCCCTGGGCGCCGCCCAAGCTGCTGACGCCCCCATGGACAAGCCCGCCGCCGAAGCCGCCGCCCCCGCTGCCAAGCCGGCCAAGAAGGCCAAGAAGCACCACGCCAAGAAGCACGCCAAAAAGGCCGCTGAAGAGAAGCCCGCCGCTGACGCCGCTCCCGCCAAGTAATCGGTAGAGCTCAGTGCGAGGCCGGGTGACGCGAGTCATCCGGCCTTTTTCATTTCTGCGCCGAAGCGGTGTAAAAAAAGCGGGCAAACCCGCCTTTTTCAAAGGATTTCGCCGTTCAGCCGGCTGTCTTGACGGCGGCTTTTTTCGCCGCCGTGGCGGCAACGGGCTTCACCACCGCCTTGACGGCCACCTTGGGCGCGGCGGCCTTCTTCGCTGAATCTTTCACGGCCACGGGCTTTGCAGCTTCCGCCGTTTTCTTGCCGGCTGGCCTGGCCGCTTTACCAGCAGTCTTGGCGGAGGATTTGGCGGCGGGTTTTGCTGTTTTCTCGGCGGGCATGTCCGACTCCTCTGCTGGGTGACTCGGAACGTCTGAAAAGCCTTATGCCTCAAGCAGTTCTACGGGTTTTGAGGCGTCCGCGGATCGTGAACAAAAAAATGCGCGCCCGGCAAGGTCGGGCTCACCCATCCGGTGACCGTGATCGAAGGCGCCAAACCCAGCAGCCATGCGGCCTCACGAGGGCAGATGAGCGGCCAACAGAGGATTCAAGGTCAAGGTTATTTCGCTGTGCTTGCCGGATTTGTTAGCGCGACAGCAGCGTTTCATGCTGATACAGGGACTGCACCGGCTCACGTTCCCGCACCAGTTGGCATTCGCTTCCATCCACCATGACCTCGGCAGCACGCGGCCGGGTGTTGTAGTTGGAGCTCATGCTCATGCCGTAGGCGCCGGCCGAGCAGATGGCCAGCAGGTCGCCCTCCGCCAACGCCAACTCGCGGTCGTGGCCGAGGAAGTCGCCGCTCTCGCAGACCGGGCCGACGATGGCATAGCTGTGCGGCGCGCCCTGGCGCTCCCGCACTGGCAGGATGTCGTGCCAGGCGTCGTAGAGGGCGGGGCGCATCAGGTCGTTCATGGCGGCGTCGACGATGGCGAAGTCTTTCGTCTCGCCGTGCTTGAGGTATTCCACCCGGGTCAGCAGCCAGCCGGCATTGCCCACCAGGGAACGGCCCGGTTCGACGATCAGGCTTTCCTTGCGGTGGGCGAGACGCTTCAGCAGCACCCGCGCGTATTCGTCCAGGGCCGGCGGCGTCTCGTCGCGGTAACGGATGCCGACGCCGCCGCCGAGGTCGATGTGTTGCAGCGTAATGCCGGCTGCCGCCAGGCCGTCCACCAGATCCAGCACCCGATCCAGCGCCGCGGCAAAGGGGGCGATTTCTGTGAGCTGCGAGCCGATGTGGCAGTCGATGCCGACGATACGCAAATGCGGCAGCGCCGCCGCTTCCCGGTAGACGCGCAGGGCGTGGTCATGGGCAATGCCGAACTTGTTGCCCTTGAGGCCGGTGGAGATGTAGGGATGGGTTTTCGCGTCCACGTCCGGGTTGACCCGCAGGCTGATGGGCGCCTGTACGCCGAGTTCGCCGGCCACCCGGTCGAGGCGCGCCAGCTCGCTTTCCGATTCGACGTTGAAGCAGTGGATGCCGGCCACCAGGGCGGCGCGCATCTCCTCGACCCGCTTGCCCACTCCGGAAAACACCACGCGGTCGGGGTCGCCGCCGGCGGCGAGAACCCGCGCCAGCTCGCCGCCGGAGACGATGTCGAAGCCGGCACCCAGGCGTGCGAACAGATTGAGGATGGCCAGGCTGGCATTGGCTTTCACCGCGTAGCAGATCAGGTGCGGATGAGCGCTCAATGCCTGGTCGTAGGCGTGAAACGCGGCTTCCAGCGCGGCGCGGGAATAGACGTAGCAGGGGGTGGCAAATTCGCCGGCGAGGGCTTCCAGGGACACGTCCTCGACCTGGAGCGCGCCGTTGCGACAGGTCAGCGTGGTCATGGGTGGCTTTGCGTGGATTGCGCCGGCGGGGTGGGGCTGGGCAGGTACAAATCCCCTTTATTGCCGCAGGCAGCCAGACAGGTCAGAGCGAGGAGAATGGCGAGAAGACGCATGGGAAGCCTCTAGAATGGGCGAAAAGTCTAGCATGGAGCAGAACATGACCGAGAGCGAGTACAGCCATCTGGCGGACATCACCCTGAATCACCTGGAGGCTGCGCTGGATGCGGCCGGGATCGACTATGAGCGCGGTGACGGCGGCGTCCTGGAACTCGAATTCGACGACGGCTCGATGATCGTGGTGAACAAGCAGGCGGCGGCCCGGGAAATCTGGGTGGCGGCGAAAAGCGGCGGCTTCCACTTCCGCCGCGACGGTGACGTCTGGCGCGACACCCGCGGTGGCGAGGAGCTGTTCACGGCGCTGGCGCGCCTGGCCTCGGCGCAATCGGGCCGGGACGTTGAACTAATCTGAAAGAAAGGCACGCCGATGGAGGAAACCGTTATGGATGAGCACGTTCTGTTCAAGTATCTGCCGGAACTGGAAAGCCAGATCGGTGTGGAACATGTGAGACCACTGCTGGATCGTCTGACCCTGGGCACCCTGGCCGATGGCGAGGTGCTGGTGCGCGACCAGGCGCCCATCGACTCCCTTTACCTGGTGCTCAAGGGCACTTTGCGCCTGACCGTGGAGTTCGGCAGCCACGCGGTTCAGTTGGGCGAGATCGGGCCGGGCAATTGGGTGGGTGAGCTGGGTTACTTCAGCGGCGTGCCCCTGGCTTCCAGCACGGTGACGGCTTGCGGCGATTGCGAGGTGGCGCAACTGACCTATCGCGACTTCGACGCCCTGCTGGACGAGGATTCGGTGGCGGTATGCCGCCTGACCCACGGCTTCATCCAGATGCTGATGCGGCGCCTGGCCGTCACCGCCAACAACCCGGTGATCGACCACCACGGCGAGATGTTGCTGCCGGGCGAGCTCTCCGTACCCTGGCCGGAACTGGCGCAAGGCAAGCATGGCGTGGTGGATTTTCTGAAAAGCCTGATGGGAGTGCACTGATGCTGCTACGTAATTATCTGCGCAACCTGCCGAGTTTCCGCTACATGTCGGACGCCGACGTGGATCATATGGCCGCCGCCATGCGGGTGGACGATTACCCGGATCAACACGTGTTCATCTACCAGGACCGCCTCAACAAGGGCCTGTATCTGCTGATCGAAGGCAAGGTTCAGGTCTGCCACTATGGCAACGGTGGCCGCTACTACCCCTTGAAAACCCTGCAACCCGGTGAGTTCTTCGGCCTGCCCTCCCTGTCCCTGGGCAAACCGGCGGTGACCAGTTGCCAGGCGAACGGACCGGTGAAGGTGGCCAGCCTGCCGTTCTCCGCCTACATGCTGCTGTACCAGCCGGACTCCGACATCGGCTGCCGTTTCCAGCACGTCATCGCCAGCCAGTTGGCGCGGGATCTGCACGACCGCCACAACGCCCTGCGCAAACTGCTGATGCAGGTCTACGGGCAGAAGGGCGAGGCCGCCGTCGCGTAGGTTGGGCAAAGCGCGGCGTGCCCAACCTACGGCGTCCCCCTTTGGGCAATGGGCTTGCCTTTACCCCAGCCGGCCGCGCGCCCGCGCGATGGCCGCCCGCACCGCCACCGGCGCGGTGCCGCCGAGGTGGCTGCGCTGGGCCAGCGAGCCTTCCAGGGTAAGCACCGCGTACACGTCCTCCCCCACCAGGGGCGAGAACGCCTGCAATTCAGCCAGGGTCAGATCGGCCAGATCGCAGCCCTTCTGTTCCGCCGCCCGCACCGCCCGCGCCACTGCCTCGTGGGCTTCGCGGAAAGGCAGGCCCTTCTTCACCAGGTAGTCGGCCAGGTCGGTGGCGGTGGCGAAGCCCTCGATAGCCGCCTGGCGCATGCGCTCGCCCCGCACCCGCACGTGGTAGACCCGCTCGCCGCTGGCCTCGTCCAGATGGCTGCCCATCATGTCGGCAAAGATGGCCAGGGTGTCGATCAGCGTATCCACCGCGTCGAATAGGGGTTCCTTGTCCTCCTGGTTGTCCTTGTTGTAAGCCAGGGGCTGGCCCTTCATCAGGGTCAGCAGGGCAATCAAATGGCCGTTCATGCGGCCGGTCTTGCCCCGCATCAGCTCAGGCACGTCCGGGTTCTTCTTCTGCGGCATGATGGAGGAACCCGTGCAGAAGCGATCAGCCAGATCGATGAAGCCGAAACGGGGCGTCATCCAGATCACCAGTTCCTCGGCCATGCGCGACATGTGGGTCATGATCAGCGCCCCGGCGGCGAGGAATTCGATGGCGAAATCGCGATCCGACACCGCATCCAGGGAGTTCTCGCAGACCCCCTCGAAGGCCAGTTCCCGCGCCACGAACTCGCGGTCGATGGGGTAACTGGTGCCGGCCAGGGCGGCGGCCCCCAGCGGCAGGCGGTTGACCCGGCGGCGGCAGTCGGTGAGACGCTCAAAATCGCGTCCCAGCATCTCGAACCAGGCCATCATGTGGTGGCCGAAAGTCACCGGCTGGGCGGCCTGGAGGTGGGTGAAGCCGGGCATCACCGTTTCCGCGTGCCGTTCCGCCAGGTCCAGCAGGGCGGCTTGGGCGGCGCGCAGCAGGGCCTGGATGCGGTCGATGGCGTCGCGCAGCCAGAGGCGCACGTCGGTCGCCACCTGGTCGTTGCGCGAGCGGCCGGTGTGGAGGCGCTTGCCGGCGTCGCCCACTTTCCGGGTCAGGGCCCGTTCGATATTGAAATGGATGTCCTCGTCGTCCAGGTTCCAGGTGAAGCGGCCCGCCTCGAAGTCGGCCAGGATTTCGCCCAGGCCGCGGCGGATGTCGGCCAGGTCCCGGGCCGTAAGCACGCCGATCCGTTCCAGCATGGCGGCATGGGCCAGGGACCCCTGGATGTCGAAGGGTGCCAGCCGCCAGTCGAAGGGGATGGACGCCGTGTAGCGCTTGACGCGCTCGGACACCGGTTCGGAGAAACGGCCGGACCAGGCCTGGGCGGGGGAAGTGGTATCGGTGG
>CAIXFP010000428.1 GCA_903918705.1 uncultured Pseudomonadota bacterium | reverse complement strand
GGAGACCGGCAACCACATCCGGCGAACCCAGGAGTACGTCCGCCTCCTCGCCACCAGCCTGGCCGGCCGCTCCCGCTACAGCGGGCTGCTGACGACGGCCAGCATCGACCAGTGGGCACGGGCCGCGCCCCTCCACGACATCGGCAAGATCGCCATACCCGACCATATCCTCCTCAAGCCGGGTCGCCTGACGGCGGACGAGTTCGTTATCATGAAGACCCATTCGGTAAAGGGTCACGAGATGCTGCGAACGGCGCGCCGCCTCATGAACGACGACGGGCACATCCTGAAGAGCGCCCTGGACATCGCCCGGCATCATCACGAACGCTGGGATGGCAGCGGTTACCCGGACGGCCTGGCGGGCGAGGCGATCCCGCTCCCGGCCCGGCTCATGGCGGTGGCCGACGTCTACGATGCCCTGCGCAGCCGGCGCCCCTACAAGGAACCCAGGGACCACGATGAAGCCGTGCGCTGGATCGTAGGCGGCCGGGGTGCCCACTTCGACCCCGAAGTCGTCGATGCCTTCCTGAGGGTGGTCGACGAGATCAAGCATATCGAAAACCGTTGGCCGGATTGATCATGAAGACAGCAGCCCTCGCCCTCATCGCCCTGGCGGCCCTTCCCGCCAGGGCGGCCGATTATTCGCTGGCCACCTTCGGCACCATCGGCTACGCGGTTTCCGACCAGCCTTACAAATACCAGCGCTTCATCAGCAAGAGCGGGACCCTCGCCCGGGACAGCATCCTGGGTGCCCAACTGGATGCCCGCTTCTCGCCGCAATGGAGCGCCACCGTCCAGGTGAAGCTGGCGCCCGACGAGGTCTACGACAACCAGTGGAAGCCCACCGTCTCCTGGGCCTTCCTGTCCTGGCGTCCCAGCGACGACTTGCTGCTGCGCGCCGGTCGTCTGCGGGTGCCGGGCTACCTCCACGCGGAAAACCTGGACGTGGGGGCGACCTACGATTTCGCCCGCCTGCCCATCGAGATGTACTCCATGTCGCCGACGGTGGACTTCGACGGAGCTTCCTTCGCCAAGACATGGAGCTTCGACGCCGGCGACCTGGCACTGGACGGCTACGCCGGCAAGCGCAGCGTGAAAGCGCGGGGCTATTCCCACGTGGCCGTCCCCGGCTACCTGGACTCCGGCCTGCAGGTGGTGCCCGGCGAGATCACGGCGCAGGGGCTGGTGCTGACCTGGCGCCACCAGGACGACGTGTACAAAGCCGGACTCCACCGCGGCAACGTCCGGCGCCAGGATGGCCAGCTATGGCCGACGGAGATCGCGCTGACCACCCCCATGCCCGGGATCAGCTACTACAACCTGATTCCCGGCCCAGGCGTCCCGGGCACGGACAACTACGATACCGACATCCTCACCCTCGGGCTGGACATGGGCATCGGGGCAGGTTTTCGGCTGGCCGGCGAGGCCGGGATCCGGCGCACCGGCATCGACGGTGGCCAGGACAGCAGCAGCGGCTACCTGTCCCTGCGCCGCCGCATGGGCCACTGGACGCCCTATGTCTATGTAGCCCAGGCCCGCACCAGCGCTCGCATGCGGGAAATCTACCAGGGCCTGGAGAGCGCCTCGGTGCCCGCCTGGTTCCCCTCTGCCGCCACCATCAACGCAGCGCAGAAAGCGGGTGCGGACCTGTTCAACGCCCTGGACCAGCGCACCTGGGCCATCGGCACCTCCTACAACCTGACATCCAACAGCAAGATCAAGGCCGAGTGGTCGCAGACCCGCGTCGGCCTGGTTTCCGCCTTCGTGGACCCACCGCCGGAAGGGCCGGTGAGCCACCAGAGCATCAACGTGCTCTCCCTCTCCTACAGCTTCGTGTACTGAGGGGGCGCCATGGACAAGTTCGTCAAGCTGCTCCTCCTCACCCTCTCCGCCAGCCCTTGCTGGGCCAGCGATGTCGTCATGATCGGGCATCCCGACGTGCCCAGGCTCAGCCCTGCCACCGTGCAGAAGCTCTATGAAGGCCGGCTCGTCGCCGTGGGTGGAGTGGCGATCACTGCAGTCAACGCCCCGGCCGGCACGCCTTTGCGCAACCGCTTCCTGGCTTCCTACCTGGGCCGGGAAGAGGAGGATTACACGGCATACTGGACCGTCCGCCGCTTCATCGGAAAAGGTGCGCCACCCCAGGTACTGCCAAGCATCCAGGACGTCATCAATTTCGTCCAGAACCAGCCTGGTGCCGTGGGTTATGTCGACGTCAAGGATCTCAGGCCTGGCATGAACCTCGTTCTGGAACGGTAGCGACACGAGGATAAAGCCATTGTCCAGAATGTCGCGTCAAACCATGTCGCGATTAGCGGGCTGGTATGAAGATGCGTGTGGCGTGGGATTCGGTAGCAGGTGGCGGTGGTGGGCCGCTTCAGCAGCGCTTACAGACGATAGAAAAGCAAACCGGCCACTGGCTCTTCTGGGGCGTCAAGAGCCAGCCGACGATCAGGAAAGCTGACATTCCCGAACGGCAGCTACCTGGAGCGGGTAGATGACCGCAAAGGCCGAGCAAGATCCCTCCACGCTACCAATCTGGCCGTCGCTACTTCTCCGCAAGCCGACCGCCATCACGCTCCGAAACCCGGACAGAAATATCCCGCTCACCCTGCCCAGAATCCCACCCCCACAAGAGCGCAGGACGCCGCCCCGACCTCAAGTCTTCACGTGGCTGGTGGCCAGTTGGCCGCCTTTCTTGCGCTGGCCGAAGCGGTTCAGGGCGATGTAGGTGAGCCAGCCGATGAAGGTCATGGCGACGATGAAGCCGCCGTAGGCGAGGGGCCAGGGAATGGCGTGCGTCATCATGGAAAACTCGGACATGCCGCCGATGCCGGCCACCACGTTGATGGGCATGAACACGATGCTGATGGTGGTGAGCACGCCGATGCGCTGGTTCTGGTTGATGTTGATGAAACCCACCGTGGCGTCCATCAGGAAGTTGATCTTGTCGAACAGGAAGGCGGTGTGGC
>CAIXFP010000427.1 GCA_903918705.1 uncultured Pseudomonadota bacterium | reverse complement strand
GGACGCCACGCATCCGCTGAAAACGCAAATAGACCAAATAGGTGTTCACCACGTCGGTTTCGCAATAGTCGCGGATGCCCGCCACCTCTCCGCGCTCGTAGGCGGGCCAGACCGCGGAGCCGTCCATGCCCAGTTTGCCGGGGAATCCGTAGAGTTTGGCCAGGTCGTCCAGGGGCGCGTTGGCGCGGCCACTGAACATGGCGATCACGTCCATCAGGTCGAGATGACGGGTGTGGTAGCGGTTCAGGTAATTGTTGTACCTGAAGTCGCGATCATCATCGCCCCAGTCCCAGTATTTCGGTGCCGACACCCCATGCAGCATGGCGCGGTAGTGCAGCACCGGAAGGTCGAAGCCGCCGCCGTTCCAACTCACCAGTTGTGGGGTGTATTTTTCGATGCCGTCGAAGAAGCGCTGGATGATCTGGCCCTCCGTGGCGTCCGGCTCCGATAGGGAGAACACGCGGAAACGGTCGCCCTCGCGCAGGGAGCAGGAAATGGTGACCACACGCTGCAGGTAATGCGGCAGGAAATCGGAGCCGCCGGTCTGCTGGCGCCGCATCAGGAAGGCCATTTCGCCCACCTCGTGATCGCTGGCTTCCGGGCCGACGTTGTGGAGGCGGCGCAACCCGGCGATGTCGGGAATGGTTTCGATGTCGAAGACGAGAACGGGGGTCATGGTGTGGGCGGGTAAAATTCGGCTGATTTTATCCGCTTTCCCCTCCCCTCCTCCCGTGGCCCCTCATGCAAACCCGCTGGCATTTTTCCGACTCCGAATCGGCCTTTGTGGCCGCGGCGCTGGAGCAGGTCGCGCGGGCGGAACAGGAGGCGCTGGCGGCGCGCGGCGCATTCCACATCGTCCTCGCCGGTGGTGAAACGCCCCGCAAGGTGTACCAAGCCCTGGCGCGGCAAGCGCACGACTGGCCCTGCTGGCATATCTGGTTTGGCGACGAGCGCTGCCTGCCGGCCGGGCATCCCGAACGCAACAGCACCATGGCCGGCACCACCCTGCTGGATCGCGTGCCCGTGGCCGCGCTGCACACCATCCCAGCGGAACTCGGTGCCCGCGCCGCGGCCTCCGACTACGCTCGCGACCTGGCCGGTATCGGTGAATTCGATCTGGTACTCCTCGGCCTGGGCGAGGATGGCCACACCGCCAGCCTGTTCCCCTTTCATACGGACGAGAGTCTGGCGGACGCCCTGCCCGTCTTTGCCGCGCCCAAGCCGCCGCCCGAGCGCGTCACTCTTTCCGCCACCCGACTGTCGCGCGCCCGCCACGTCATGTTCCTGGTGAGTGGCGCCGGCAAGGCAGACGCCCTGCGCCGCTGGCGTGCCGGCGAACCCGCCAATACCAGCATTCCCGCCGCCGCCATCCATCCCGAAGCCGGGGTGGATGTGCTGCTGGCCCCCGAACTTTCATCTTCAGGAGTCACCTCATGAAACCCACCCTGTTCGCCCTCGCGGCGTTGCTATTCCTCTCATCCGCCCAGGCGGCGGACGAACGCCGCACCACCGCCGCCGACCAGACCGCCCTGGCGGTAACCATTTACAACGGCGACCTCGCCCTGGTGAAGGACGCCCGGCGCGTGAAGCTTTCCGGCGGCGACAACCTGCTGGCCTGGCGCGAGGTTTCGGCTCGCATGCAGCCGGAAACCGCCCTGCTGCGTAGTACCGACGGTCTTAAATTGCAGTTGCTGGAACAGAACTTCGATTTCGATCTGCTCACCCCCGCGACTCTGCTGGAAAAATCCGTGGGAGAAACCGTGCGGGTAGTGCGCGCGCAACCGGTCACCGGCGTCGAATACGCCGAACAGGCCACCGTTCTGGCCGCCAACGAGGGTGTGGTGTTGCGCTTCCCCGACCGGGTCGAGACCAGCATTCCCGGGCGCATCGCCTTCTCCGGCGTACCCGCCGACCTGCGCGACCAACCCACCCTGTCGATGCTGTTCAAGACCGACGCCCAGCCCACCAGCGTCTACCAGGGCGCGGCGGAGCATGGTCTGGAATTGTCCTATCTCACCGGCGGCCTGACCTGGAAGGCGGATTACGTCGCCGAACTGTCCGCCAAGGAGGAGGACATCGATCTCAACGGCTGGGTGACGCTGACCAACACCAGCGGCGCCAGTTACCGCAACGCGCGCCTGCAGGTGGTGGCGGGCACCGTCAACCGCGCCCCGGCGGAGCACCGCGCGGCGCCGGCCATGATGAAAAACATGGCGATGGCCGAGGCGGCGCCGCAGATGCAGGAGGAAAACCTGTTTGAGTACCACCTCTATACCCTGAACCGCAACACCACACTGGCCGACAAGCAGACCAAGCAGGTGGCCCTGCTCTCTGCACAAAAAGTGGCGGTGGACAAGGAATTCCGCCTGGTGGGCGGCGACTGGTATTACAACGGCCAGTACGGAGATCTCGGCAAGCAGTTGAAGCCCTCGGTGTTCATGCAGTTCGCCAACAAGGATGAAAACGGCCTGGGCATACCCCTGCCCAAGGGCGTGGTGCGGGTCTACAAGAAGGATTCCGCCGGCCGCGCCCAGTTCATCGGCGAGGACCGCATCGAACACACGGCCCGGGGCGAGATGGTGAAGCTGAAACTGGGCGAGGCCTTCGACATCACCGCCGACAAAAAACAGACTGACTTCCAGCGCCTGGCCGCTGGCTATAACACCCGCGGCGGCGTGATCGAATCCGGCTATCAGATGGAGATACGCAACGCCAAACGGGAACCCGTGGTGGTCACGGTCGTGGAGAACGTGCCGGGTGAGTGGCAGATGCTTCAGGAAAGCCTGCCCTCCAAGCGGGAAAGCGCCGCCAGCGCGGTGTGGCAGGTGCCGGTGCCGGCGGAGGGCAAGACGGTGCTGACCTGGCGGGTGCGGATTAAATATTGATCCAGGCTCCGAGTAGCGCCGGCGCTTTTCTGATCTGGCGCACGCAGCCGGCGAGACGCCGGCGCTACGGAGGCAAGGCATGAGTATTGCAAGCATCGTCGAAGAACTGGCCCGGCAGGGCTGGTGCGTGATCCCGGTTTTTTTGTCCGCGACCGAGACCACCGCTTTGCGCGCCGAGTGCCTGGCGGCCCACACCGCCGGCGCCTTCCACGCCGCCGCGGTGGGACGCGGCGAGGCGGCCGGAGTGCGCGCGGAAGTACGCGGCGACCAGATTCTCTGGCTGGACGATAGTCACGCCGGGCCGGCCGCCCGCGTGGTGCTTGAGCGCTACGAAGCCCTGCGCCAGGGCGTCAACCAGGCCCTGTTCCTGGGCCTGTTCGACCTGGAAGCGCATTTCGCCGTTTACCCGCCGGGCGGCGGCTATCAGCGCCATCTCGACCGCTTCCGCGACGATGACCATCGAAGTTTGACGGTGGTGCTCTACCTCAACCAGGACTGGCGCGAGGAGGACGGCGGCCTGCTGCGATTCTGGCCGGAAGCGGACGGGGAGCCCTTCGACATCCTGCCGGCCGGCGGCACTCTGGTGACTTTTCTGTCCGACCGCTACTGGCATGAGGTACTGCCGTCCCGGCGGCAGCGCCTGTCGCTCACGGGCTGGTTCCGGCGAAGGTGAACGGGTGATGTAGCTTGAGCTGACGCCTGGCGGCGTCATCGCAGATGGAAGCCCAACACCCCGACGGCCATCCCATGTTGGGCTTCGTTCCTCAGCCCAACCTACCGTTGTCGAAAAAATTTACATCTGCTGTAACACGCCGACATCAGGCGAGGCGGCCTGGCCGGAATTGCCGCCATCCCGCTGCTGCAGCCGCCACATGGCGGCGTAGCGCCCGTCCGCCGCCAGCAGGGCTTCGTGGCTGCCGCGCTCGACGATGCGGCCCGATTCCATCACCAGGATTTCATCCGCGTCCACCACCGTGGACAATCGGTGGGCGATGACCAGGGTGGTGCGGTTTTCCGAGATGCGCGCCAGCTCCTGGCCGATGGCCTGCTCGGTGGCGGTATCCAGGGACGAGGTGGCCTCGTCGAACACCAGGATGGGCGGGTTCTTAAGGATGGCCCGGGCGATGGCCACCCGCTGCTTCTCGCCGCCGGACAGCTTCAGGCCGCGCTCCCCGACGAGGGTGTCGTAACTGTCCGGCAGGCTGGCGATGAAGCGGTCGAGGTGGGCAGCGCGGGCGGCTTCGAGAACTTCCTCGCGGGTAGCGGTGGGACGGCCGTAGGCGATGTTGTGGTAGAGGCTGTCGTTAAACAGCACGGTGTCCTGGGGAACCATGCCGATCCGACGGCGCAGGCTCGCCTGGGTGACCAGGCGAATGTCCTGGCCGTCGATCAGGATGCGCCCACTGCTCACGTCGAAAAAGCGGAACAGCAGGCGCGACAGGGTGGACTTGCCCGCCCCGCTGGCCCCCACCACGGCCAGCTTGCGCCCCGGCGGGATGGTGAAGGCGACATCTTCCAGGATCGGCCGGCGCGGGTCGTAGGCAAAGCTCACCTTCTCGAAGCGCACCTCGCCCCGCCCCACCGCCAACTCCCGCGCTCCCGGCGCATCGACGATTTCCGGTGGCCGGTGCATGAGGCCGAACAGCTTTTCCATGTCGGTCAGGGCGTTGCGGATTTCCCGGTAGATGGTGCCGAGGACGTTGAGGGGGATGAACAACTGGATCAGGTAGGCGTTGACCAATACCAGATCCCCCAGGGTCATGGACTTGTTGGCCACCCCCTTCGCCGCCAGCCCCATCATGGCGGTGACCCCCAGGGCAATGATGAAGGACTGGCCAGCGTTGAGCCAGGCCAGAGTGATCTCGCTCTGCACCGTGGCGTCCTCGGCGCGCTTCAGGTCGGCCCTGAGGCGGTCGGACTCGTACTCTTCGTTGTTGAAATACTTCACTGTCTCATAGTTGAGCAGGCTATCCACCGCGCGGGCATTGGCGCGGGCGTCGCTCTCGTTCATGGCGCGGCGGTATTGCAGGCGCCAGTTGGTGATGGCAATGGTGAAGACGACGTAAACCACCAGGGTGGCCAGGGTGATGGCGCCGAACCACGGGCTGTATTTGACGAACAACACGCCGGCCACCATGAGGATTTCCAGCAGGGTGGGACCGATGTTGAACAGGGTGAAGTTGATCAGGAAGCGCACCGAACGGGCACCGCGTTCGATGTCCACCGCCAGGCCGCCGGTGCGCCGCTCCAGGTGGAAACGCAGGGATTGCGCGTGCAAATGGCGGAATACGTCGTGGATGGCGCCTCGGGTGGCACGCTGCAGCACCCGGGCAAATATCGCGTCGCGCAATTCGTTCAGCCCCGTATTACCGAAGCGCAACAGGCCATAGAGAACGATGAACAGGATGGGCAGGGCCAGGCTGGCGGCATCGGCCTTGCCCACCCGGTCGACGATTTCCTTCAGCACCAGGGGCACCGAAACATTGGCCAGCTTGGCGCAAAGTAACAACCCGAATGCCACCAGCACCCGCGCCTTGTACTGCCAGACGTAGGGCACCAGGGACCACGCCGCGCGCCACTGGCTAGCCGTGGGGCGCGGGGTCATGGAGTCGGAGCGGGCGTGGTCGCGGGCCATGGCGGGTGGTTTGCTCCCTCTCCCTCCGGGAGAGGGCCGGGGGAGGGAACCCGCGTCG
>CAIXFP010000426.1 GCA_903918705.1 uncultured Pseudomonadota bacterium | reverse complement strand
GTCCTCAACGCCCCCCCCGCCCCCCTTTGATAAAGGGGGGGACGCCCTGGTTCGAGCGAGGCTCGGCGGAGTGGCACGACCTGGCCTCCTTCGACGCGGTGATCATGCGCACCGACCCGCCCTTCGACCAGGCCTACCTCTACGCTACCTGGCTCCTGGAGATGGCCGAGCGGCAAGGCGCGCGGGTGTTCAACTCGCCGCGGGCGCTGCGCGACTTCAACGAGAAACTGGCCATCGCCCGCTTTTCCGCGTTCATCGCCCCCACCCTGGTGACCTGCCACACCGACCTGATCCGCGAATTCCTTGCCGAGCAGGGCGACATCGTGGTGAAACCCTTGAATGCCATGGGCGGCGCTTCCGTGTTCCGCCTGCGCCCGGATGACGCCAACCTGGGGGCGATCCTGGAAACCGTCACCCATTACGGTGCTGAAACCGTGATGGCGCAGCGCTACCTGCCGGAAATCAAGGACGGCGACAAGCGCATCCTGATCATCGCCGGGCAGGCGGTGCCTTATTGCCTGGCACGTATCCCCGCGCCGGGCGAGACCCGTGGCAACCTGGCGGCGGGGGGCACCGGCGTGGCGCGGCCCCTGACGGGGCGCGATTGGGAGATTGCCCTCGCCCTCGGACCCGACCTGTGGGAAGCCGGCCTGCTCCTGGTGGGCCTGGACGTGATTGGCGACTGCCTCACCGAGGTGAACGTCACCAGCCCCACCTGCTTCCAGGAAATCACCCAGCAGACCGGTTTCGACGTGGCGGGGATGTTCATGGATGCGTTGGAGAAGGAGGTTCAAGGTGCGGTTTGAGTCTGCCATTTGGGCAAAACGCGGCGTGCCCGACAACATCGCTGCCTGTTGGGCAGGCTGTGCTCTGCCCAGCCTACGCATGCTGAAACGTCGGGTTACGGCGCGAAAGGATGCGCCTAACCCAAACTACGCATGGGTCCGGCATACATTGTTGGCCGCGCTGGCGCTGTTCCTCCTTTCCGGCTGCGGCGCGCGCCTGCACAAACAGCAGTCCTACGTGTTCGGCACCCTGGTGGAAATCACCGTCTATGGCGAGAGCGAGGACACGGCGCAGCGGGTCACCGACGCGGTGTTGCGCGAGTTCGACCGCATGCACCAGACCTTGCACGCCTGGCAGCCGGGACCGCTCAACACTCTCAATGAGACCATCGCCCGGGCAACCCCGGAGCATCCCGCGCGAGCCACACTGAGCCCGCAACTGGCGGCCATGCTGGTGGATGCCGCGAAGATTTCGGAACAGTCCGAGGGGCTGTTCAATCCGGCCATTGGCAACCTGGTGCGGCTGTGGGGCTTTCACGCGGACACTTTCGCGCCCCACATGCCCGACACCCGGGCCATCGCGCGCCTGGTGCGGGCCAACCCGCGCATGAGCGATCTCAAGATTGACGGAGTGCGCCTGGAATGCGCCAATCCGGCGGTGCGCCTGGACCTGGGTGGTTACGCCAAGGGCTATGCCCTGGACGTGGCGGCGGCTCTCATGAAACGCGAGGGGGTGAACAACGCCCTCATCAACATCGGCGGCAACATCATGGCGCTGGGCAAGAAAGGCGGCACGCCCTGGAAGGTGGGCATCCAGCACCCGCGCCGCGCCGGAGCGCTGGCGACCCTGGAACTGCACGACGGCGAGGCCATCGGCACTTCCGGCGATTACCAACGCTTTTTCGAGGTGAACGGCAAGCGTTATTGCCATCTCATCGACCCGCGCACAGGCTGGCCCGCGGGCCGTTCCCAGGCAGTGACCCTCATCGCCCACGGCCCCCGCGCCGGCACTTTCTCGGATGCGCCGAGCAAGCCACTATTCATCGCCGGTCCGGAGGATTGGCCACGGCTGGCGAAGAAAATGGGCATCGGCGAAGTGCTCTACATCGCTGCCGACGGCGGCGTCAGCGTCACCCGCGCAATGCAGGCCAGACTGGTCTGGGAGAAGCCGGAACCAGCCGTAAGGGTGGTCGATGAATGAGGCTCCGCGCCAGCCCACGGCTCCGCGGCTATAGTTTGGTTACCTGAGTTCCATAGG
>CAIXFP010000425.1 GCA_903918705.1 uncultured Pseudomonadota bacterium | reverse complement strand
GTTGCAGGCGATGCTGGTGAGCTGGTCCAGGGTCACGGTCTGGCCGCCTTCGTCGGCCGTATTGGGGGTGCAGGTCACCGAAGCGGTGAAGCCGGCCAGGTTGCCGCCCAGTCCGATGTTCTGCGCCGCCGCCACGCACCCGCCACCCTGGGTCACCGCGTAGAGGCCCGCCTCCAGCCCTGCCTGGGCCGCTTGATAGGCGCGCGCGCCGAGCAGTTCCAGGTTCTCCTGGGCCAGGGTCGCCGTGGTCAGTTGCACCAGCCAGGCCGCCAGGCCACCCAGAACCACCAGCAAGAAGATGGCGGCGGGAAGTACGAAGCCATTGATCGGCTCACGCTCACGCATCGTTGTTCACCACCACTTCCCGATACAGCGTCACCGTTTCCCCGTCCTGGCTAAGCTGGAGCCTCAGGGTGAGCTGGCCCAGGCGTTGCGCGGCGCCCGGGTCGTAACTGATCGAGCAGGCCACCACATGGCCGGCCAGGAGGTTGGCGGTGGCCCCGCCGAAGCTGGTGGGCTGGCTCGCCTGGAGGGCGTAGCCGTTGATCCGGTAGAGGGTGCCGCCGCTGGGGTCGCAGGCGTAAGTGACTGGCGCGCCGGTCAGGTAGAAACGGTTGTTGGGCGAGGCCAGGGGCAGGGGCGAACCGGTGGCGGTGAAGGCCAGGTTCGCCACCGCGCCGTTGCTGGTCACGGTGCGCCGGTTGCCGCCCTGCCAGGCGTCGCTGCTCGCATCCACGGCGAGGTTGTAGACCACCAGGTATTGCCCGGCCGTGGCATTGACGGTGGGGCCCAGCACGTCGAAGGACGCATCGCCGCCGGAGGTGAAATCCAGGATGTCGCCGCTGCCGGCGCCGGTCTGCTGCGCGCGATAGCGGCCGCCGTCGGAGACCGGCAGGTATTCGAGATAGGTGACGCCGCCGCTCTGGGTGACGCGCAGGCTGTTGGGCAGGGCGGCCTGGATGTCGCGGGCCATGCGCAGCAGGGCGGTATCCGCCGCATCCACCAGGGCGGCGCGGCGCGAGGCCGCCAGGTAACCCTGGAGGGGTGATTCGATGAACAGCGCGACGATGCCGGCGAGGATGCCCACCACCACCATCACGACGATGAGCTCGATCAGGGTGAAGCCGTGATTGCGCCCCCTTTGCAATAGGGTATTCGTCATCGTCGCGGGGCGTGTGGCAAGTTTGCGCCTTTCAGTAATTCGCCCGATAACCGTCCAGCGCGATCTGCCGGCCGGCGGGATCGGTGACGGTGACGGTGATGCGCCAGCCGGCGGCGGCAGGGACGCTGCCGAAGGCGGCCGCCGCCACGCTGATACGGGCGGTGTAGCCGGCGAGGCCGGCCAGCGCGGTGCCGGAAAGGTCGCTGATGCCGTTGAGGGTGAGGCCGTTGTAATCCGGCACGGCGTCGAATTGGCTGCGCGTCGCGGCATTGTAGGGGCCGGCAAAACCGCCGGGGCTGGGGGGGCTGAAGGCCTTGAAGCTGATTTCGTCGAGCAGCGACTGCGCGATGGCCAGGGACTGCCGCCGCAACACCGGGTCGGCGCTGGCCACGGCGGCCTGGTTGAAGGCCTGGAGCACCGCCGCCAGAGCCACGCTGACCACCACGATGAACAGGATGGCTTCGATGAGGCTGAAGCCGGCCTCTTTCGCCAGTCCGTCTTCCTCAGGAGTGAGGCAACGTAGGTTGGGCAAAGCGCGGCGTGCCCAACGAACCGCCACGATGTGGGTGACGCTGCGCTTTGCCCACGCTGCGCCGACTCGGCACGGATTAGTGCACATAGCCCGTTTCCGCTTCCACTGTCAGGGTGCGCACCGTGTCACCGGAGATGGTGAGGGTGAGGCCCGTGCCGGGACGGCCCTGGTCGTCGAAGCTGACGCTGGCGGCGCTGCCGGCGAGGGTGACGCCCGAGGGCACGGTGGCGCGGTAGGGGGTGTCGCCTTGCGGGCCGGGCCAGGGGTTGGCGTCCGCGCAGGCCGCCGTGGCGCACAGGGCCAGACCGCCGCCGCCCACCTGCACGGTCACGCCGGCATGGCGCGCGATGGCGAGTTTCTCGGCGTAGCGCAGGAAGGCGGCGGCCTGATCGGCGAAGCCGCGCGAGGCGAAGGTGGACGCATTGAAGAAGCGGGGAGCGGTGATGGCGGCCAGGATGCCGATGACGGCGACGATGGCCACCAGCTCCACCAAGGTGAACCCCGCCAGTAATGCGCCACGTTTCACCGATTTAGGAGCAAGTGGCTCGGGCGGGCGCGGCGCTGACGGTAGGCGGCGAGGTGGTCGAAGTGGCCTCGGTGTAGGTGATGCTGCAACTGCTATGGGTGGCATCCGGGGTGACGGTGAGCACCGTGCCGGCGGTCGCAGTGACATAGTCGCCCAGCCCGCCCGCTCCGGCGACGATACCCACGACGGTCGGATAACCGTTGGAAAGGGCGACCGCCTGGCCTTCCAGTGTGACGCTGGCAGGGTTGGTGCCCGCCACCAGATAGGCTGAATGGGCGATGGCGGATGCCGATTTGATGGTGGCTATCGCGGCCTGCATCTTGGCGACGCGGGCGTCGGTCTGGAGGTCGTAGAAACGCGGCAGGGCGACGGCGGCGAGAATGCCGAGGATGACGATGACCATGACCAGTTCAATCATGGTGAAACCTTTTTGCAGCTTGGGCACGGTGATCTCCTTCGGGACAAGTTGATTGAATTGACACATACCCGCGATTTCGGCGCGGATAAGAAAAACTTTAGGCCCGCGCAATGCGCTTCCGCACTTATTTGTGCGACAGGGTGGAGCCGAGATCCCAGATCGGCAGGAACACTCCGAGGGCCACCACCAGGACGATGCCCCCCAGGCCGGCGATCAGGATGGGTTCGATCTGTTCCGAGAGGGTGCGGATCTCGTATTCCACGTCGCGCTGGTACAACTCGCCGATTTCGTTCAGCAGGCGGTCGAGTTCGCCGGTCTCCTCCCCCACCGCCATCATCTGCAGCACCACCGGGGTGAACACGCCGGTGGTGGTGGCGGTGCGGGTGAGGGCCTCGCCGCGCTCGACGCCGTCGCGCATCTGCTCGATACGGCTGGCGATGAAGGCGTTGCCCACCACCTGCGCCGCGTTGCTCAAGCCTTGAACGATGGGCACGCCGCTCTGGTAAGTCATCCCCAATCCCTTGGCGAAGCGCGCCAGGGCGGCCTTGTGCACGATCTTGCCGACGATGGGCACGCGCAGCAGGAATTTGTCCCAGCGGTAGCGGCCCTCGGGCGTGCGCCGCCACCAGCGAAAGGCGAAGCCGGCCGCCACCAGACCGCCCAGCAACAGGGGCCACCAGTGCACGGTGAAGTCGGAGAAAGCGATGAGTGCCTTGGTCTCGAAAGGCAATTCCGCCCTGGAACTCTTGTAGACCTTGGCGAAGGCGGGGATCACCAGCACGTTGATCACCCCCCGGGCGATCGCCAGGGCGGCCACCACGAAGGTGGGG
>CAIXFP010000424.1 GCA_903918705.1 uncultured Pseudomonadota bacterium | reverse complement strand
CGCGCCGGCGCGGCCGCGGCTGCTTCGTCCGTCTCGGCGGCCTGGGCTGCCTGGGTTTCCACCAGTTCCAGAGCGGCGCTGTCCGGATCCGCCACCACGGCGGCGGGAGCCGCAACGGAGATGGGAGAGGCAGCGGGTGGGGGGGCTAAAGTGGGAGCGGGCTCGCGCACCGGCGCGGCCTCCAGCTTGACCACCACCGGGGTTGGCGCCACCGGCGCGGGTTCCAGCTTGATCACCAGCGGCGTCATGTTGGCATCGGGTGCTGGCGCGGGAGCGGCGGCCGGCTGATCGCCCGATTCGGCCATCAGTTCCTGAACGGTCTGATCGGTGGTTACCGAGGCCTCACCCCGACGCCCCCGGCCACCGCGGCGGCCACGCCGCCGGCTTTCGCGTTCTTCCGCGCCGCCGGCTTCGGTGGCCGCTTCGTTATCCACCGGGGCCACGGCCAGGGCCGGAGCGCGCGCTTCTTCCACGAGCGGTGGACGTTCGCGGCGCTGGCGTTCCTGGCGCTCGCCACGCGGCTCATTCTGCCGCTGCTCGCCACGCGGTTCCCGGTTCTCGCGGGGCTCGCGGGCTTCCCTGGGGTCGCGCGCTTCACGCGGTTCACGGTTCTCCTTCGGCTCGCGGTTGTCGCGTGCCTCGCGCTTGTCCGGGCGATCGCCGCGGGGCGGCCGCTCGCCCGATTCGGGACGGTCGCCGCGGGGGCGGCGTTCACCACGTTCATTGCGGTCCGCACGGTCGCCACGGTCATTGCGGTCCGCACGCTCACCTCGACCCCGGCGCGGTTCCCGGCTGTCGCGGCGTGGCTCGGCATTCCTGGCCTGGTCGGCGGGCTTGGCTTCTTCCCTGACCTCCTCGCCACTCCGGAACCAGCCGAGGATGCGGCCGAGCAGGCCGGGCTTGGCCGGTGCCGGCGCGGCCGGCGCGGAGGTGGCCTCCACGTGGGTGGGGGCCGGCTGCGACGGGGTGATGCCCTGCACCACCGGTTGCGCACGCTCGGGCTTGGGGGCGGCGCCGTTCTTGCCGGCTTCCTCTTCCTCGGCCGGTTTTTCCACCATGCGGTAGCTGGGCGCCAGGGTTTCCGACTGGTTGAGCTGGTCGTGGCGCAACCGGGTGAGGGTGTAACGCGGGGTCTCGAAGTGCATGTTGGGGATCAGCACCACTTCGACGCGATGTCGCGCCTCGATGGACAGGATGTCGTGGCGCTTCTCGTTCAACAGGAAGGTGGCGACGTCCACCGGGATCTGGACGTGCACGGCGCCGGTGTTTTCCTTCATCGACTCTTCCTGGAGCATGCGCAGCAGGTGCAGGGCGAAGGATTCGGTACTGCGCACGTGGCCGGTGCCGGCGCAGCGCGGGCAGGTGATGTAGCTGGTTTCGCCGAGACTGGGCTGCAGGCGCTGGCGCGACAGTTCCAGGAGGCCGAAGCGGGAAATCTTGCCGGTCTGGACCCGGGCGCGGTCGTAGCGCAGGGAGTCGCGCAGGCGATCCTCGACTTCGCGCTGGTTCTTCTGGCTTTCCATGTCGATGAAGTCGATCACGATGAGGCCGCCCAGGTCGCGCAGGCGCAACTGGCGCGCGGCTTCCTCGGCCGCTTCCAGGTTGGTGTTGAAGGCGGTGGCCTCGATGTCGGCACCCTTGGTGGCCTGGGCGGAGTTGACGTCGATGGCCACCAGGGCCTCGGTATGGTCGATGACGATGGAGCCGCCGGAAGGCAGCGGCACCGCGCGGGAGTAGGCGGTCTCGATCTGGTGTTCGATCTGGAAGCGGGAGAACAGGGGCACCGGGTCGCTGTACAGCTTCACCTTGCTGACGTTGCCGGGCATCACGTGGGCCATGAACTGCTTGGCCTGTTCGCAGATGGCGGGTTCGTCGATCAGCAGTTCGCCGATGTCCGGGGTGAAGTAGTCGCGGATGGCGCGGATCACCAGGCTGCTTTCCTGGTAGATCAGGTAAGCGCCCTTGCCGCCCTGCGAAGCGCCGTCGATGGCGGTCCACAGCTTGAGCATGTAGCTCAGGTCCCACTGCAGCTCTTCGGCGCTGCGACCGATGCCGGCG
>CAIXFP010000423.1 GCA_903918705.1 uncultured Pseudomonadota bacterium | reverse complement strand
TCCTGGAATGGGCCAACCACTGGCCGCATCTGTTCCACGGCGGCCTCGGGCTGCTGGTCTGGGCGGCGGTACTGCTGCCGGCCTTGTTCCTGGTCCCCATGCACTGGCCGGATCTGACCCGGAACTTCTCGGAACAGTTGCTGGCCATGGACAACCTCCTGCTCATGGCGGTGGTGTTCCCCCTGCTCAAGGGCCTGCACGAACTCGGCCACGGCCTGGCGGCCAAGTCGCGCGGCGGCGAAGTGCACGAAATGGGGATCATGCTGCTGGTGCTGTTCCCGGTACCCTACGTCGAAGCCTCCAGCGCCTCCGCCTTTGTGAAGGCGAGCCACCGCATGCTGGTGGGGGCCGCCGGCATGCTGACCGAACTGTTCGTCGCCGCCCTGGCCTTCTACCTCTGGGTCCTGCTGGAACCCGGCCTGGCCCGCTCCCTGGCCTACAACACCCTGGTCCTGGCCAGCGTCACCACCGTCCTGTTCAACGGCAACCCACTGCTGCGCTACGACGGCTATTACATCCTCGCGGACTGGATCGAAATTCCCAACCTGCACAGCCGTTCCACCCAGTACTGGCAATATCTGGCGGAGCGCTACCTGTTCGCCGTGCCACGGGTGGAACCGCCCGCCGCCAGCCCGGGAGAAAAACGCTGGTTCCTGGCCTACGCGCCCCTGGCCCTCGTCTATCGCATGTCGGTCACCATCGGCATCTCCCTGTTCATCGCCAAGCAGTATTTCATCGCCGGCGTGCTGATCGCCCTCTGGAGCCTTTACGCCAGCATTGGCCTGCCCGTGTTCAAGATGGGCCGGGCCCTCTTCACGGAACCGCGTTTCGCCTCCCGCGGCAGCCGCATCAAGGGGGTGCTGGGGGGCGGACTCCTGGCGCTGTACCTGCTGCTCTTCGTCCTGCCGATCCCCTACCACACCGCGGCGGAGGGCGTGCTGCGCATGCCGGAGGAAGCCATCCTGCGCGCCGGGGAAGCCGGTTTCATGACCCGCGTCATGGCCCGGCCCGGCGCCATCCTGAGGCCCGGCAGCGCCGTCCTGGAGTGCACCAGCCCGGATCTGGCCGCGGAACTCGATGTGGAACTTGCCAAACTGGACGAGATCAGCGCCCGCTACGATGCCGCCTGGGGCGTCAAGCCGGCGGAAGCGGAACAGCGCGAGGAAGAAATGCGGCACCAGCAGGCCAACGTGGACAACCTGCGCGAACGCATGGCCCGGCTCACCGTGCGCTCCCGCGCCGAGGGCTGCCTGCTCCTGGAACACCCCGACGATCTGACCGGCCGCTTCCTGCAGAAGGGCGACGTGATCGGCTATGTGGTGGGCAGTTACGTCCCGGTGGTGCGGGTGGTGGTGCCCCAGGCGGACGTGGACCAGGTACGCCTGAATACCCGCGCCGTGGCGGTGAAGCTGCCGCAGAACCTGGCCCTCGCCCTGCCCGCCCGCCTTCTGCGCGAGGTGCCCGCCGCCGGCCGCGAACTGCCTAGCGCCGCCCTGGGCCAGCGCGGTGGCGGCGACGTGGTGACCGATCCCTCCGACAAGGAAGGGACCAAGACCCTGCAATCGGTGTTTGAATTCGAGCTTGCCCTGGACCGGGCCGCGTCCGCGCAATTCCTGGGCAGCCGCGTCCACGTGCGTTTCGAGCACCCGGCCACGCCCGTGGGCGTGCGCGCCTGGCACGCGCTGCGCCGGCTGTTCCTGTCCCAGTTCCAGGTGTAGCGGCCATGGCCTCCTTGCTCTCCAGCGTGGGCCGGGCGTCAGGCGTCTATCCGGAACGGGCCGACCCCAACGAGAACGCCTTCGACCGCTGGACTCGCGGCGCCGTGGGCGGCGCCCTGCAGCGCCTGCGCCCGTTCCGCGCGCGCCTGGCGGCCCTGGCGCGCGAGGCCGATCAGGATGCGGAGGCGGCAGCGCTGCTAAACGACACCGACCTGGCGGTGCAGATGCGCAGCAAATCCCGCCAGGCCATCCACGGCGGCAAACTGGCACCCGCCCTGGCCCTGGTCCGCGAAGCCGCCGCCCGCAGCCTGGGGATGCGGCCATTCCAGTGCCAGTTGATGGGCGCCGCCGCCCTGATGGCCGGCAAGTTGGCGGAAATGCAGACCGGCGAGGGCAAGACCCTCACCGCCGCCCTGGCCGCCGCCGTGGCGGCCTCTTCCGGGGTTCCCGTGCACGTGGTGACGGTGAACGACTATCTTGCCGGGCGCGACGCCGAGCAGATGGGCCCCCTGTTCCGCTTTCTCGGCATGTCGGTGGGCGTCATCGTCACCGGCCTGACCCTGGCGCAACGCCGCGCCGCCTACGCCTGCGACGTGACTTACTGCACCAACAAGGAACTGGTGTTCGATTACCTGAAGGACCGGGTTGCCGCCGGCGGCCATGCCAGCCGCGCCCAGATCAAGGTGCGCGCCCTGCACGGCGGCGCGGACCAGGCCAAACTCCTGCTGCGCGGCCTGCATTTCGCCATCGTCGACGAGGCCGACAGCATCATGGTGGACGAGGCCCGCACGCCTTTGATCCTGGCCGAGAAAGGCCCCACCAGCGGCGACCCGAAGATGTACCGGCAGGCCCTGGCGCTGGCGCGGGAACTGGAACGGGGCGCGGACTATGAACTGTCCGCGGCGCGGCGCGACCTCTACCTCACCGATGCCGGCCGCGCCAAGCTCTACCAGCGGAGCCACGAACTGGGCGGCACCTGGCACTCCGCCAAGGCACGCGAGCAACTGGTGTCCCAGGCCCTGCGCGCCCTGCTCCTGTTCCACCGCGACCAGCATTACCTGGTGTCCAAGGAGCGCAAGGTGCAGATCATCGACGAGTACACCGGGCGTGTGCTGGAAGGCCGCACCTGGGAACAGGGCCTGCACCAGCTCATCGAGACCAAGGAAAACTGCATCCCCTCCGAGCACAACCGCACCCTGGCGCGCATCACCTTCCAGCGTTTCTTCCGCCGCTACCTGCGCCTGTCCGGCATGACCGGCACGGCCAGGGAAGTCGCCGCCGAACTGCACGCGGTCTACGGCCTGGAAGTGGTCGCCATCCCGACCAACCGGCCCTGCGTGCGCCGCCACCTGCCGGATGTCTGCCTGGCCGACGAAGAGGCGAAGTGGCGGGCGGTGGCGGACACCGCCGCGTGCCTGCGGGGAAACGGCGTGCCGGTGCTGATCGGCACCCGCTCCCTGGAGGCGTCGGAACAGCTGGCCCGGGTTTTGAAATTATGGGGGCTGCCGCATCGCGTCCTCAACGCTCGCCAGGATGCCGGGGAAGCCGAGATCGTGGCCGAGGCCGGCCAACCCGGCACCATCACCGTCGCCACCAACATGGCCGGCCGCGGCACCGACATCCGTTTGGGCGAAGGCGTGGCGGAGGCCGGCGGACTCCATGTCCTCCTCACCGAATATCATGATTCGCCCCGCATCGACCGCCAACTCATCGGCCGTTGCGCCCGTCAGGGCGACCCCGGCTGCGCCCAGGTCTTCCTCGCCCTCGACGACGCCCTGTTCCGCCAGCACGGCGGCTGGTTGCTGCGCGTGATCGCCCGCCGCCCGTCCCCAGCTCTGATCGCCTTGTTGCGGCGACGCTGCCAGCGCGCCGCCGAGCGCATCCACGGCCGCGAACGCCGCGACACCCTGAAACACGATCGGGATCTCGACAACCTGCTTGCCTTTGCCGGAAACCAGATATGAAAAAAAACCTCCTCCTCTGCCTGGGCAGCCTCGCCCTGCCCTGCCAGGCCGCCGACCCCGCCTATGCCTGCCTCATCGAGCCCTACCAGAAAATCGAGATGCGCAGCCCGGTGGAAGCCTTGATCACCAAGGTCAACGTGGACCGCGGCGCCATGGTGCACAAGGGCCAGGTGTTGGTGGAACTGGACTCCTCGGTGGAGGAAGCCGCCCTGGCCGCCGCCAAGTACAAGTCGGTGATGGAAGGCCAGGTGAAGTCGGCGGAAACCCGCGTCGGCTACTCCCGTGCCAAGTTGCACCGGCGCGAGGAACTCAACCGCATGAACTTCATCTCCGCCCAGGACCGGGACGACGCCTTCAGCGAGATGCGCCTGGCAGAAGCGGAACTGGTGGATGCCCAGGACAACCGCGAACTCGCCGCCCTGGAGGCCAAGCGCCTGACCGCCCAACTGGAGCAGCGCCGCCTGCTCAGCCCGTTCACCGGCGTGGTCATGGACGTGCTGGAGCATCCCGGCGAACTGGCCCAGACCGGAGAAGGCGCGCGGCCCATCATGAAGCTGGCGCAAACCCACCCGCTGCGGGTGGAAGTGATCCTGCCGGTGTCCCTCTACGGCAGCATCCGCGCCGGCGCCCGCGCCCATGTGGTGGCGGAGCCGCCGATGCAGGGCACCTACCAGGCCACGGTGCGCATCGTCGACAAGGTGGTGGATTCCGCCAGCGGCACCTTCGGCGTCCGCCTCGACCTGCCCAATCCCAAAGGGGACATCCCGGCCGGGGTGAAGTGCCGGGTCACGTTTTCCCGGTGAGCGTCATGCCACGAGGCGGTGCAACGTGCCGCCTCAACGCTCCCGCAGCGATTCGTCCAGCGTCTTCGTGATGGGCTTGGTGATGTAGCGCAGCACCGTCTGGCGGCCGGTCTTGATCTCCACGGTGGCGGTCATGCCGGGCTGGATGTCGATGTGCTCATTCTTCCGGCTGGTGAGATTGCGGCCCGTGGTTTTGATCTGGACCCGGTAATAGGGCACCTCGCCATTGCGGGTTTCCTCGCTCAGGGTGTCCGCGCTGATGTAGCTCACCTGACCTTTCAGGGTGCCGTAGATCGAGTAATCGTAGGCGTCCAGCTTGACGGTGGCGGGCAGGCCGGGCTTGATGAAGGCGATGTCCGCCGGGCGCACCTTGGCCTCGACGATCAGGTCCTCA
The DNA here is from genome assembly GCA_903918705.1 of uncultured Pseudomonadota bacterium. Classification (GTDB taxonomy): domain Bacteria; phylum Pseudomonadota; class Gammaproteobacteria; order Burkholderiales; family Thiobacillaceae; genus PFJX01. Next base: position 8,149 of record CAIXFP010000423.1, on the reverse strand, counting down.
TCCAGGGGCACGATCTGCAGGATTTCGTCGCCCGGCTTGGCGACGCCCCCCTCGGTGGTGAGTTTCACGTTGCGTACCACCCCGTCCATGGGGGCGCGGACCTCGGTGTAGGCGAGTTGCTCACGGCGCTGGGCCAACACCTGTTCCGCCGAATCCAGGTCCTCCTGGGCCTTGGCCAGGTCGGTCTGGGAATCCTGGAAATACTTGTTGCGGCGATTGGTGATCTGGCCCTGGATTTCCGACACCTGGCGCTGCAACTTGAGCACTTCGGCGCGACTGACGTCGCCGGTCTTGAGCAGCGGCAGGTTCATGTCGAGTTCCTTCTTCACCAGGTCCAGAGAATTCTGCATGGCGGCAATCTCCTCCTGAACAGCGGACTGGCGTCGCTTGAACAAGGCCATCTGGTTGGCCAGCAGTTCGGGAAAGCCGGCCAGGCCGGTGAAATGCGGCTCCCCGCCGAACACCTCGGCATGCAGCCGGGCCACGGTGGCGCGCAGCCCGGCCGCCTTGGCCCGGCCTTCCTGATAGCCGGCGCTGGCCCGGGTCTGGTCGAAGCGGAACAGCACCTGGTCGCGCTTCACGTGATCGCCCTCCTTGACCATCATGCGGGACAGCACGCCGCCATCGGGCGCCTGGATGACCTGGTTGCGGGAACTCACGATGACCTGGCCCTGGGCCCGGGTGACCTTGTCCAACTCCGCCCAGTTGGCCCAGATAAAAAATCCGGCGATGGCCGTGAAACTGGACCAGAGCAGCATCCGGCTGGTCCGGCTGACGCCGTGTTCGCTGTGGCTCGTCATGTAATTCCCTCGTGTCGCGCCGGCGGGACGCCGGCCGGATAAATACGCGCTCAGGCCTTGCCCGAAAGCTTTGCCAGAACCTCGTCGCGCGGGCCGTCCATGATGACGCGGCCGTCCCGCACCATCAGCAAACGGGTCAGCAGGGGCAGCAAGGCGGTCTTGTGGGTGGCGATGATGGCGGACTCCGCGGGCCCCAAGGTCGCCTTGAGCAGGGCCACCACCCGGGCTTCGGTTTCGGCGTCCATGGAACCGGTGGGCTCGTCCAGCAACCAGGCCCGCGGTTTCGCCAGGACCATGCGGGTCAGGGCGATAAGTTGCTTCTGGCCGCCGGAAACGCCGCGGCCGCCTTCGGTGATGTCCAGCGCCAGGCCCTTCGGCTGCCCGGCGACGAGGTCCATCAGCCCGGTGCGGCGGGCGGCTTCCAGAATCGCCTCGTCGCCCGGATCCGGCAGGCCCAGGAGCAGGTTGTCGCGCAGCGTCCCGGAGAACAGGCGGGCATCCTGGGGCAAATAGCCCACGTTTTCGCGTATCGCCGCGGGGGTGAGCATGGCCATGTCCATGCCGGAGAGGAACAGCTTGCCCTCATTGGGACGGTACAGCCCCGAGGCGAGCTTGAGCAGGGTGCTCTTGCCCGAACCGATGGGCCCGATCAGGCCGACCCGCTCGCCCGGCCGGATTTCCAGGTGTTCGATCTCCAGGGCGTGGCGCTTGGCCATGCCATAGCTGAAGCGCGCCCGCTCGAATTTCACCCCACCGTCCAGAGCCTGGGGAGCCAGTGCGTGATGGGCATCGTCCACCTCGCTGGGCAGGGCGATGATCTTGTCCAGCCCCTCGATGGCGGCGCGGGCATGGGCCCACTGCACCATGACGCCGGGGAGTTGCACGATGGGCATCAGGGCGCGGTTGCTGATGATGGAGCAGGCCAGCAAGCCCCCCATGGTCAACTGGTTGTCGGCCACCAGCCAGGCGCCCGTCGCGATCAGGCTGATGTAGCTGAACTGTTGCAGGGCCACGGTCATGTTCTGGGACAAGGCGGCATAGGTGCGGCTCTTCTGGTCGGATACGCCGGTTTCCCCCACCAGGGCATTCCAGCGTCCTTGCAGCTTCCACTCCGCGCTGTTGGCCTTGAGGGATTCGGCGCCGTCCACCGCCTCCACCAGGAGACCGGCCTTGCGGTTGTTGCCGGACAGGTTTTCCCGGGTGTATCTCTGGATCAAGTGCTGGAACATCAGGCCGGCGCCCAGGGCCACGGGCAGGGCCACCAGGGGCACCAGGGCGACCCAGCCCCCCACCAGGGCGATGATGAAAATGAAGAACAGGGCGAAGGGCACGTCGGCCAGGATGAACAGCGAGGTGGAGGCCAGCACTCCGCGCACCATCTCGAAGCCCTTGACCTGGGAGGCCAGGGTGCCCACCGAGGCCGGCCGCGCTTCCATGCGGATGCCCAGCATGCGGTTGAAGAACCACTCGGAAAGCTCATGGTCGATGGCATTGCAGGTGCGGTCCACCATGTGGCTGCGTACCTGCTTCAGGACGAACTCGAGGAACACCGCCAGGGCCACGCCCACCGTGAGCACCCAGAGTGTCTGAAAGCCCTGGTTGGGAATCACCCGGTCATAGACCTGCATGCTGTAGAGGGAGGTGCCCAGGGTCAGCAGGTTGCACAAGGCCGTCGCCACCACCGCTTCCAGGAACACCCGCTTGCGCGCCAGCAGGGCGCGCCCCACCAGGCCCAGGGCGCGCGGCGTGGCGCTCGCCCCCTGGCGCCGGCGCGGCAGGGTCAGGCATTCCGCGTCGTCCAGCGCCGCCACGCTCAGCGGCTCGCCGGCGAGATTCTCGCCGCGCCAGGTGCCGTCCGCCGCGCGGCCTTGCAGCAGGAACCAGCCGTGTTCCCCGCTCCAGCCGGCAAAGGGCAGATCGGCCGGCGTCGCTTCGGCCAGGCGCGCGGGCGCGCCCTCCAGCCCGACCGCGCGCCAGGCGCTGGCGAACAGCGCGGTAGCACCCAGGCCGTCGGGCAGATCGTCCAGCTCGTCCAGGCGGTCGCCGCTGACCCGTTGTCCGGCAAGGCGGGCGGCACGGTCGAGCAGGGGTTTCAAGTTGTCATTCATCAGAGGATTCCTAGACTGCCCCTCTCCCGCCGGGAGAGGGTTGCGGCGAGAACACTAGAGTTCCGTAATCGGCGTGGGTTCCCTCATGGGAGAGGGGAGAAGGGCGTTGGTGCGCTCATGGCGCCGCCACCGCCAGGTTCAGCACGCCGGTCTGCACCTTCAGGCGCAGGGCGGCCGCTTGCAACTGGCTCTTCGCGTCCACCAGCGCCAGTTCCGCCTGATTGGCCTCGCGCGCGGCGTTCATCACGTCCAGCCAGGTCTTGCGGCCGGCGGTGTACTGGCGGGCATAGGAGTCGGACACCTCGGCCGAGGTGCCGCGCACCTGTTCCGCGTTATCCATGCGGGAACGGGCCGCCGTCCATTCATTCCAGTCCTGGGTCAGTTGCTGCCGCACATCGCGCCGCGCCGCCTCCATCGCCTGGCGGGCGGCCTCGCGCCGGGCCACGGCGGCATCGACCCCGGAACTCGCCGACAGGCCCGCTCCCGGTTCGGCCTGGAACACCACCACGGCGCGGGTGTCCGGGATGGTGCCGCCCATGTGGCTGTTTTCCAGACGCACCAGCACCTGGGGCAGATAGGCCGAGCGTTTCACGTCGATGTCGGCATCCGCCGCCTCGGCCTCGAACTTCAGGCGCCGCAGGGTGGGCGAGCGGGCCATGTCGAGATCCAGATCCGTCGCCAGGTCGGCGGGCAGATCATCACCCCGGGCCGCCACCTCGACGCTCGCGGGATCGACCGCCGTGACCGACTGCCCGGTCAACTGGGTGAGTTGCGCCAGGGCGTTGGCCAGAGCCTGCCGGGTGGAGGAAAGGTCATTGATCATGGAATACATGCGCGATTCCGCCAGGCGCTGGTCCGCCAGAGGACTTACCTCCTGGGCCACGCGGCGGCGGATCATGGCCAGCAGCTTCTCGTGCTCATCCACGCCGGCCTGGTTGTAGCGTTGCCGGGCTTGTTGCCGGACCACCTCGCTACTGGCGATGATCACCTTGAGAGCGACGTCCTGGCGCGCCTCGTCGATGGCGCAGGCGGCGGCATCGACCCGGCTGCCGGCGGCCGCGATGGTCGCGGTGATACGGCCGCCGGTCCACAGGGGCTGGTCCAGGCGGAACACGTTGGGATCGGAGATGTCGTTGCGCGTGTTGGCCTGGATGCTGGGGGTGGGGTAGCGCTGCCAATCCGCGGCTTCGCGATCGGAGCGGGCGGCGGCCTCGGCGGAACGTCTGCCGGCCACCAAGGGGTGGGTGGAGAGCGCCGCGCGCAGGGCCTGGTCGAAGGTGATGGGCGCGGCCCAGGTGCTCGCGGCCAGCAAACAGCTTCCGACAAGTACGACGACGCGGGGCGGGATTCGTGACGGCAAAGCCATTTCAAGGTTCCGTGGGTTGGGTTGTAGCCGTTGACGGAGGGTCAATGGGGCACCGGCTGATAGGCCAGGTCGAGTTGTAGTGCGGTTTCATGCAGACGGCTATCCCGTGTCCACAGGCGGGCAGCGTAAAGGGAACAGGCGGCGAGCAGGTGTACGTCGATATAACTGGTGCCGCGCCCCATGAGTTGATGCCGCTCAATGAAATACAAGGCTTCCCGATCCGTCACCGGGGAAAGCTTGGGCAGGGCGGCCAACAGACCAAGGACTTCCTGGCGTTGGCCCAAATTGCCACATGCCAGTTCGCCGATGATCCAGGGATGGCAGCACACGGCGCCCGCCTCCAGCAAGGGGATAAGCGGGCCGCCGCAAGCCCGGAGGTGATCTATCCAGCGTGAAGTGTCGACCAGAATCACCGGCCGGGCTCGCGACGGCGCGGGATATCGGCCAGGCCCGGTTCGCTGCCACCCAGGCTGGCCAGGCGGCGCGCGCTTTCCCGCTGGATCAGCGCGGAGAGCGCCTCGCGCAGCAAGGCACCGCGTTCCCGCAAACCACTCAGTGATTGCGCTTGGGAGAGGAGTTCGTCATCGAGATTAACCGTGGTACGCATGTCTGGCTCCGTGGGTAGGCCGCATCGATTATGACATCGAATGATGCGAATCTTGCCGCGGGCGAGTCGAGCCAAAACCGTTCAACTTGAAACAACCTCGCGGTAGGAGCAGCGTCCCGCCGCGATAAACGTATCCACGGGCGCAACCGTTCGGCCCGGGACGAGCCTCCTACAGCGTTTCATCATCCTAGGCGGCAACAGCCGACAATACGGCCAGGAATCGGGAGGGCCGCGGAACCCTGGCCCCCTGTCCGTAAAGCACCGATCACACGATGTGCGGTGTCATCGCCACATTCACCAGCAGGTGCATGGTCGGGTCGGAGATGGCCGTGTAGGTGTCGTAGGTGACGCCGCCGTAGATCTTGGTACCCAGGTCCTGGGACCATGAACTGCCGTTGACAGTGACCGTGTTACCGGCCTGGCCATTGAACAAAAGTTCATGAGAAGCGCCACTGAACAGGCCCGACCAGTCTCCATTTGTGGTGCTCGACGCCAGGCCTGAACCGATCTGAATTGTGTTGCCCGTGCCATTGATATCGACCGTCTCGATGCCGCTTAGTGTCAGATTGGCCTGGGTGTTGAGATTGAGTCCGTTAACATTCAACACCAGGGTATCGACCCCCGTACCACCGGTGATCACGGTATTCGCGGTCGCACTGCCCTGGTTGAGCACAAACGTATCGTCGCCCGTGCCGCCGGTGAAGGTGTCCGCATTGCCGTCGGCGTAGAAGATGTTCGCGCCGCCGTTGATGCTGGCGTCGGTCAGGGTGTCGTGGCCGCTGCTGGCCACTTGCGTCACCACGTCGAAGCGCTCGCCATCCGGCAGTCGGAACTGGACGTCGTTGATGTTGCTGACCGTGGAAATGCCGCCATCAACGTTGTCGTGGACGGTCATGACCCCGGTGCCGGCGTTGACGCTGAAGGTGTATGCGTCATACCCCAGGGAAGCGCCCATCGGGTCAGTGGGCTGCACATGGATCATGCCGCCAGCATCGACGAACATCATCGCATTGTTGACCGGGGCGGTGACCACCAGGGTATCGCTGAAGTCGCTGCTGCCGACGATGGTATCGGTGCCCTTGCCCAGGAAGAACTGGTCGTGGCCGACGCCCCCCGTGAGAGTATTGGTGCCGCCATCGCCGTAGAGCGAAGTCTGGGTGGCGCTGTCGCTGGCGCTGCCGGTAATGATGTCGGCGCCGGCATAGCCATGCACCACCACCTTGGGTGTGGCGGGGGTGATGAAGTTGTCCACGGAAATACTGTCGCCGCTGTAGGAACCCCGCACGAAGACGTCACCATTCACCGGATCGGTGAAGGACTCGGTCTGTAGGGCCACCAGCACCGGCGCCACGTTCGCCACCGGGTTGCCGCTGGCGTCAGTCAGGACATACTCGATCTCGCTGATGTTGCTCGGCAAGTTGCTGGTGGAGGGCAGGGTGTAGTTATGGGTGCCATCCGCGGTGATGGTGTAATTGCTGCCGCTGCCGCTGGAACTGAGCGAACCCGTGCCCAACACCGGGATCAGCAGCACATCGTGGCCGCCACCACCGTTGACGGAGGAGAAATTGGAATAATTCACCGCGCCCGGCGTTGCCCAGGGCATCAGGATTTCATTCGCGCTAGTGCCCGTAGTGCCATGGACGATGGAATTGCCGAACAAATACATCCCGGCCGTGGTCGAGACATGCTCCAGGGTCAGATTCGCCGCGACCGAGGCATTGCTCGCCGCCGTGATGCTGCCGCCGTTGAGCACCAGGCCGCTGACGTCATAGAGTCCCTGGTCGCCGTTCTGGATGGTGTAGGTGAAGGTCAGCCCAGTCTCGCCATTCGGGCCTGTCGGTCCGGTCGTGCCGGCATACTGCGCATAAACCGTATGCAGGTTGCCGGTGGTGCCGATCTGCATGGCCAGTTCCGGCCCGCCGGAAACCGTGACCGCCTCGTTGAACCAGACGGTGAAGGTGCCCACATCACCGGCCTTGACCACGCCGGCCCCGGGGGCATCCACTTTGATGACCTGTGGGGTGGCTGTCGATGAATACAGGGCATCCAGGCTGCTGAAGGTGAACAAAGTACCGTTGACCTGCAGATTCTCGACATTGCTGGCCTGCACCACCATATCGTTCTGGCCGGCACTGCTTGACGAGGTCGTCAGGGTGTACTGACCGGTGCCGGTCTTCGCGATATCGACCACATCGACGCCGCCCACCAGGATGTGCACCAGACCATCCCCACCCAACTGTTCGGTATACGCACCGTTCAGGCTACGGATGTAATTATTGCTTACCGAAAGCGTGTCGTTGCCGCTGCCGCCGTCCACCGTGCTGTGGCCGGGATTGTCCCAATAGATGTTGTCGTCGCCGCCACCGGCATTGATGGTTTGGTTGCCGCTACCGATATGGATTTCGTCGCCGTTGTTGGAACCCGTGATGACATCATTGCCATCACTGTTGTTGACGATCTGATAGTCGGTCGGGTTCGCCGGGAGGGTGATGGTGTCGTTGAAGGCTGAACCCCAGGTTACCTGGATGGGACGCACCAGGTTGGTGTAGGTCTCGCTGACCAGGTTGATGGTGCCGCTGCTTTGCAGCACATTACCGCTGGCGTCGGTCAGGTTGAGCAGCAGACGTTCAAACCCCCCTGTGGTGGGGTCATACAGCGTTTTTATCGCCGTGGGCGTGCTGCCATTCACTTCGTACAGGACCACGTCGCCCGTCGTGGCATCACGCATGATCTCGATATTGCGGCCACCGATATTCCCGGCGATAACGCCGTTCGTGTCGCCGCCCGCCATGGTGCCGGTGCCGGTGTCCTGGATGTTCAGCTGCAGCAGGTCGGCGTTGCCGCCGCTGCCGGCGCTGGCTGCCGTGAGAGTGCTGTAGTTGTTCGTATTCGTGATGGTCGCGGTCACCCAGTCGTTGCCCGCCGTACCGGTGGTCGTGGGGCCGCCATAGGCATAAACCGGGCCCTGGAAATCGGTTGCGCCGTTGAAGCCGAGGAAGGCCTGCACCGTGGAATTGGCCTGGCTGACGATGTTGGCGCCACTCCCCAGGTACAGGTTGCCGACCGCCAGTTGACCGACGTCGGCGGCTTGCAGGGTGTAATGGAACGCCAGGGTATTGCCGTTGCTGTTGGCCGCGTCGTAGCTGGCCAGCACGGTGTGGTAGTTGCCCGCCGAGCCCACCAGCATCTGCAGGTCGGGTGTCCCGCTAACGGTCACCGTCTGGCTCATCTGCACGTACAAGGTCATCGTGCTGCCCGCGGCCAGGCT
>CAIXFP010000422.1 GCA_903918705.1 uncultured Pseudomonadota bacterium | reverse complement strand
GGGTTTCTTTGGCGAACTGGTTTTCCATCACGGGTTTTCCATTACAGGGGCGTCTCGGAGCGTTCTGCGAAAAACGTTGTGTTATTGCTGGGGTAAAGCCGCGCGATTCTAGCATGCCGCACCCCCTGCCCCGGACCGCCTGCTACCGGATGACCAGACGGCAGGCCATTTCTCAAGGCCGCTCAGGCGGCGTAACCTAGGTGCCCAGTTCCGGTAAAGGAGAAAACCATGTCGCGATTTCGTTATGTCGCCCTCTTCGGGTTTCTGCTGGCGACCGCCTTGGGCGCGCTGGCACAGGGCGTGCCGGAGCCGGACTACACACCGGTGCGTCTAAGCTACCAAGAAGGGAACGTGTCCTTCTGGCGGCCCGGCGCCCTGGATTGGCTGAGCGCCCGGCTCAACACCGCCCTGGCGACAGGCGATGGACTCTCCACCGGCGCGGCGGGCGTCCTCGAACTCCAGATCGACAGCCGTGCCTTCATCCGCGCCGACGAGAACACGCAATTGAGCCTCATCGGACAGAGCCACGACATCCTCCGGATCAAGGTCGCGGCGGGGCGGGTTTCCTTCGACCTGCGCGAACTTCCCAGCGGCTACGTCGTGCAGGTCGCCACCCCCAACGCGCTGTTTGACATCCGCAATCGGGGCTATTACCGGGTCGAGGTGGGCGGCGAGACCCACTTCATCACCCGCCGCGGCGGTTTCGCCAGCGTGCTGCCCGTGGGCGGACCGGCCCAGAGCATCCTGCCTTCCGAGCAGATCGTGGCGCGGGACGGCGGCATGATCGCCACCTATGCGGCGCCACCAGCGGATCAATGGGATCAGTGGAACAAGGCCCGCAGTGAGGAATTGATCGACTCCCTCAGTTCCCGCTACGTCCCACCCGGCGTGGCCGGCATCGACGACCTGGACCATTACGGCACCTGGCGCCTGGTGCCGGAATACGGCGCGATTTGGCTGCCGGACCAGAGCGCATCCGACTGGGCGCCCTACAGCACCGGTGCCTGGGTCTGGGATCCCAACTACGAATGGACCTGGGTCGACGACGCACCCTGGGGCTGGGCACCTTACCACTACGGCCGCTGGGTCAACGTCGATGGCTTCTGGGCCTGGGCGCCTGGTCCGATTCAGGAGACACAGCCAGCCTATGCGCCTGCCCTGGTGGCATTTTTCGGCCTTGGCCACGACGCCGCTCTGCGCCTGCGTATGGATAGCGCAGGAGTCGGCTGGATTGCCCTGGGCTGGGGCGAACCGGTGCAGCCCTGGTGGGGAAGCACGGATTTCCGGGGCAAAGCAAGCTGGCGCGGCTGGGCCGGCCCCCACCGGGAAAACGCCACTGCGGCCCGAAATGGCGGCACCTTCATCTTTGCCCCCGACAACGGTTTCTCACGCAATTCCGGCCGCCCCGGGTATGGCCGCCTGTACAGCGGCGAACTTCAGCCCCAGGAACTGGCGCCTCTGCGCGGTGATTTGCCGATCAGTGTGCCTCCGGCCAGTCGGATCGCTCCGGCGACGAAGGTCAACAGTTCACCGGTAGGCGCGCCGAGACCGGACTGGATAACGCCGCCCACACCCGTCGTCATGCCCAATAGGGACGGAACAGTGGCACCACAGCCGTGGAACCGGCTGCCACGACCGCAATTCGGGATTCAGGGCGGCGGGGAACGCGGGCGGCCTCCCCTGGCGCCGCAATACGGAGATCAGCGGCACCCCGCCGCTCCCAAGCCGAACACCGGAGAGTCCGCGCCGACCCGCGTAGCGCCCGCGCTGGAGCGGACGCCCGCCCAGGCGCCGCGCCCCGCGCGGGAGGTGGCGGCCCCCGTCGAGCGGCGGTCGCTTCCGGACCATACCGAGCAGATGGCTCCTCACGCCGATGCGGCTCCCCCCCGCCAGGAGGAGCGTCACGACCGGTCCGCGCGTCTGCCGGGCCGGCCGGCGAACCAGACTTACCATGAGCCGGGTCCGGGCCGATAAGGGTCCAACCCGGAATACCCCCCTGCGTAATGAGGCAGCGTCAAAGCACGTTTGCCGGCCAAGCCCCCGGTGTCACCTCGTTCTTCTCGACGTAGGTTGGGCAAAGCGCAACATGCCCTACATTGTGACGGGTTGTTGGGCACGTTGCACTTTGCCCAACCTACGGCTTACGGCTTCAACTGCTGGAATTAGGATCAACACAGTGTTTTTGCCGCGGAGGACGGTGATTTCCGTCAAAGCGAATCACAAAACCTGTGTTCCAAATCAGATGCTCAAGAGTTCCAGAATGGCGTTGAGTTCATGCCTCACGCTGGCCATGTCCAGGGTTTCCACGGGTTCCGGCGCATCACCCACGATGATGACTTCCGGCTCGTCCTCGCTGGATAGTCGGTTGCGCGCGCCGCTGATGGTGAAGCCCTGCTCGTAGAGCAATTCGCGGATATGGCGAATCAGCATGACTTCGTGGTGCTGGTAGTAGCGCCGGTTTCCGCGCCGCTTGACCGGCTTCAACTGGTTGAACTCCTGCTCCCAGTAGCGCAGGACGTGCGGCTTCACGCCACACAGTTCGCTCACCTCGCCGATGGTGAAATACCGTTTCGGGGGGATGGACGGCAGCTCAGAGCTGGGCAGATGTTCCGACATGGGCCTCTTCCACCATTGCTTTCAGCTTCTGGCTGGCGTGAAAAGTCACCACACGCCGGGCTGTGATGGGCATTTCCTCGCCGGTCTTAGGATTGCGTCCGGGACGTTGCGGTTTTTCGCGCAACTGAAAGTTGCCGAAACCGGACAGCTTGACGCTGTCGCCATTTTCCAGGGCAGTGCGAACTTCCTCGAAAAAGGTTTCCACCATTTCCTTGGCCTCGCGTTTGTTGAGGCCCACCTTTTCAAACAACAGGTTGGCAAGTTCAGCTTTTGTGAGGGTCATGCAGGCGGTCTCCATCACCGACGCAGGCTGGCATTGAATTGGTTATTCAAGATGCCGATGACTTCCTGCACGGCCGATTCGATCTCTGGTTCTGTAAGGGTTTTCTCAGTATGTTGCAACAACATCTTGAATGCAAGGCTCTTTTTCCCTTGCAGCACACCCTCCCCTTGGTATACGTCGAACAAGGCAAACTCGGTAATCTGGGCCGGCATGGCGGCGCGCACGCCCTCCAGCAGGGCCGCGACCGGCTGATTTTCATCCACCACGACGGCTATGTCGCGGCGCACTGCGGGGAGACGCGGTACGCCCCGGTAACGCGGCGCCTGGCCGACCAGGAGTGGGCTCAGGTCCAGTTCAAACAGGATCGGAGTACGGGAAAAGCCGTGGCTTAGCACCAGACGCGGATGCAGGGCGCCAAGCCAGCCGATGTCCACGCCGGCGACAGCGACCCGCGCGCATTGGCCGGGATGCAGCGCCCCATGGGCAGCGGGCACGAAAGTGGCGGCGAGGGGATGCAGCAAGGCTTCCACGTCGGCCTTGATATCGAAGAAATCCACCACACGGGTCTTCTCGCCCCATTGTTCGGCATGGGCGGCGCCAAAGGCCAGGCCGGCGGCATGCAGGGGTTGGCCATCAGCCGCGGCGGAGAGGAAAGCGCGGCCGATCTCGAACAGGCGAAGGCGTTCCTGGCCATGGTTGAGGTTGTGCTTCAAGACCTGGAGCAGCCCCCCCATGAGGCTGCCGCGCATCACGCCCATCTGGCTGGCGATGGGGTTGCGCAAGGGCAGTGGCTCACCCGTGCCGCGAAAGTCCTGATCGAGTTCGGCGGAGATGAAGCTGTAGGTGATGATTTCCTGGTAACCCCTGGCCACCATGAGCTTTTTCAGGTCATGGGAGGTACGTTTTCCTTCCTCGGCGGGCAGCATGCCGGCCTGGCCGCGCGGTGCCACGACAGGAATGGCGTCGTAGCCGTGGACCCGGGCGATTTCCTCGATGAGGTCGACCTCGCCGGTGATGTCGAAGCGGTGGCTGGGCACGGCGACACGCCAGGTCTCCCCCTCGCCGCTCACGCACAAATCGAGGCGAGACAGAATGCCGCGGATGATGGTGTCCTCCAGGTCGAAGCCGAGCAGGCGGCGCACCCGCGCCGGGCGGAAGGCGACGGGCGCGCGCGCCGGCACGCCGGGGCCGGCTTCCAGCAGCGGGCCGCACTCACCACCGCAGCTGTCCAGAATCAAGCGGGTGGCGCGCTCCATGGCTCGCGCGGGTAGCAGGGGATCGACGCCACGCTCGAAACGGTGCGAGGAATCGGTGGCGAGGCCATAGCGACGGGCGCGGCCGGCAATGGCGTTAGGATCGAAATAAGCGGCTTCCAGGAAGATGTCCGTGCTGGTAGCCGACACCGCACTGGTCGCCCCCCCCATGATGCCGGCCAGGGCCAGGGCAGCGGAATCGTCGGCGATGGCCAGGGTGTCTTCGGAAAGCGTGATGGTCTGGTCGTTGAGTAGCGCCAGCGGCTCCCCTGCCCTGCCCATGCGCACCTGGATGCCGCCTTGCAGTTTGGTCAGGTCGAAGGCGTGCATGGGCTGACCCAGTTCCAGGAGGACGTAGTTGGTCACGTCCACTACCGGGTGGATGGGACGCAGGCCGGAACGCTCCAGGCGTTGCACCATCCAGGCGGGACTGACAGCGGCGGCGTCGATGCCACGGATCACCCGGCCGCAGTAGCGCGGGCAGGCAACTTCGGCGGCGATAGCCACGGGATGGGTGTCGACAATGGTGGCGGCCACCGGGGCGCAGTCCAGCGGGGCCAAGGGCGCGTGGGTCAGAGCCGCGACTTCCCGGGCGACCCCCGCCAGCGACAGGCAATCGCCACGGTTGGGCGTCAGTTTCAACGTGATCAGGTGGTCGTCGAGGTTCAACCACTGCCGCAAGGGCTGGCCCACCGGCGCATCCGCCGCCAGTTCCATGATGCCGGCGGCATCCCCGGAAATGCCCAGTTCCTTGGTGGAGCAGAGCATGCCGAAGGACTCCACGCCGCGCACCTTGGCCTGCTTGATGGCGAAGTCGCCGGGCAGGAGCG
>CAIXFP010000421.1 GCA_903918705.1 uncultured Pseudomonadota bacterium | reverse complement strand
CTGGCTGACCTATTACCCGACCCTGATGGTGGAGTGGTACCCACACACCTTGGTGGTGAGCAACATCATCCCCACCGGCATCGACTCCTGCCTCAACGTCGTCGAGTACTACTACCCGGAAGACATCGTCCTGTTCGAGCGCGAATTCGTCGAAGCGGAGCAGGCCGCCTACCGCGAAACCGCCATCGAGGACGACGACATCTGCTACGGCATGCACAAGGGCCGCAAAGCCTTGTGGGAGCAGGGCATCAGCCAGGAAGGCCCGTACCAGTCCCCCACCGAGGACGGCATGATCCACTTCCACGAATGGCTGCGGCGCATGATCGAACCGCACCTGTAAACCGCCGCAACCCCGCCAACGGCCGCCCCGCGCGGCCGTTCGTTTTTGTAGCGCAGGCGTCCCGCCTGCCTCCGGTCCGCAGCCCCCGCGGTTGCAAAATCACCGGCTGAACTCACAATCCGCCCCGGAGCCCACGCATCATTGCCTGGCCGACCACCGAGGTACCCGAAATGCCCCAAACCGACTACGACGCCATCCTTCCCACCCCCTTCGGCGCCCTCGGCGTGTGCATCGCGGCGGGCCGCCTGCGCCGCCTGGAATTCCTGCCCCCCGGCAGCGCGGCGAAGGACAGCGATGACCCACTGATACAACGGCTCGCCGACCAGCTCGCCGCCTACTTCGCCGACCCCGGCCAACCCTTCGACCTGCCCCTCGACCCCGTCGGCAGCGACTTCCGCCGCCGCGTCTGGCAGGCCCTGCGTGACATCCCTGCCGGCCGCCTCAGCACCTACGGCGAACTCGCCCGCCGCCTGGGCAGCAGCCCCCGCGCCGTCGGCCAGGCCCTGGGCGACAACCCTCTGCCCATCGTCATCCCCTGCCATCGCGTCGTCGCCGCGAATGGCGGCCTGGGTGGCTTCAACCACAGCGACACCGGCTACTCCATCGGCATCAAGCGCTGGCTCCTGGCCCACGAAAGCGTCGCGTGAACAGCGCCGCCGAACTCGACACCTTCTGCGACGCCCTCTGGCTGGAGGACGGCCTCGCCCCCCTGTCCCTGGAAAGCTACCGGCGCGACCTCAGCCAACTCTTCACCTGGCTGGAGCAACAGGGACTGCAACCGCATCAGGCCGGCACCCACCAGATTCAGGCCTTCCTCGCCCACCGCAGCCTTGATGAAAAAGTCGTCGCCCGCAGCCTTGCCCGCCAGCTCACCGCCATCAAGCGCTATCACCGCTGGCTCCTGCGTGAAGGCCGCCGTGGCGAAGATCCCACCCTAACCGTGGAGCCGCCGCGCCTGCCCAAGCCCCTGCCGAAAAGCTTGAGCGAGGCGGAAGTCGAGGCCCTGCTCACGGCTCCCGACGTGGCAACACCCCTGGGGCTGCGCGACCGCGCCATGCTGGAAACCCTTTACGCCGCCGGCCTGCGCGTCTCCGAACTGGTGGACCTGCCCCTGGCCGGTGTCAGTCTCGCCGACGGCATCGTCCGCATCTATGGCAAGGGCGGCAAGGAACGCCTGGTACCCCTGGGCGAGGACGCCCAGGACTGGATCCAGCGCTACGCCCTGGAAGCCCGGCCCCTGTTGCTGAAAGGCCGTGGCAGCGCCGCCCTCTTCGTCACCGAACGCGGTGGGCCCATGACCCGGCAGATGTTCTGGTACCTCATCAAACGCCACGCCGCCGGCGCCGGCCTCATGAAGGCCCTCTCCCCCCATACCCTGCGCCATGCCTTCGCCACTCACCTCATCAACCACGGCGCGGATCTGCGCACCGTGCAGGAACTCCTCGGCCACGCCGACATCAGCACCACCCAGATTTACACCTACGTGGCGCGGGAAAGGCTGAAGTCCCTGCACGCGAAACACCACCCGAGAGGCTAGTAGCCAGTCATGCTGAAACGAAGGCATGTAACGGCGGCTACTTCCGCCATGCGTCGTTGCGGCCCCTTGCCTGACGAGAAAATCCATCCATTTCATCCATCTCCGTTCCAGCATGACTGACTACCAGCCGGTCTCGGTCCATACCGAAGCCGCGCGGGAACCGTGGCGCCAACGCAACCCGTTCACGCCAAAACAACCGGGCAGTGCCAGAATCACGCCTGCATCCGTTGCCATCCCTCCCCGGGGGGAGCCCCGAGCCGCCCCGCGCGCGGGGCGTGCCGGTCCCGGGGTGGCGCGGTGACCGAACCCTATGGGAGCCGCCATGTACAAGTTGGGTTTTCTGCTCGCAATCTGGTCGGGCCTGGTGGCCGCCGCCAGCCTGGAAAGTTTCACCCCGCTTGGCGAGCAACTCGAAGCGCGCCAGGCCCGGGCGCGCTTTTCCGCGCCCATGGCGCCACTGGGGCGGGGCGACGCGGCGGCGCCGTTCCGGGTCGAATGCGGCGTTTCCGGCAACGGTCATTGGGAGGACGAGCGCACCTGGGTCTATGACCTGGAACGGGTGCCGCAAGCCGGCGTGTCCTGCCGCTTCATTCCCCGCGCGGGGCTGGCGGCGCTGAACGGCGAGGCGGTGGCGATGGCGCCGGAATACGCCTTCACCAGCGCCGGGCCGCGGGTACTCTGGAGCTTGCCGGAGGCTGCTCAAACAGTGGATGAGGACCAGGTCTTCGTGCTCCTGCTCAACGGCCAGGCCACGCCCGAGAGCGTCTCGGCCCACGTGCGCTGCGAGATCCAGGGCATCCACGAGCAGGTGCCGGTGCGGCGCATCGTCGGCGCTGAACGTGGCCGGCTGCTGACACAACTGAAACTGCGCCTGGAGGAGATGAACGAGCCCTGGGAAGGCGGCTCCCCGGATGCCGACCCGCGCCTGGAGTTGCTTCAGTGCGGGCGCACCCTGCCGGCCAACGCCAGGTTAGACCTGGTCTGGGGCCAGGGTGTGGCAGCCGCCGCCGGTCCGGGCAACTCCACCGAGCAGCGCCTCACCTTCAGCGTGCGCGACCACTTCAGCGCGCGCATGCGCTGCGACAGGGAAAACGCCAAGTCCGGGTGCATGCCGCTCACACCCATCCGCCTGAGTTTTACCGCCCCGGTCGCCCGTGAATACCTGGATCGCATCAACCTGAAGGACGGCAAGGGCCATGTCTACCCACAACAGAAGGCGGAGCGGCAGCCCGCCAGCGATGATGTCGTGGTGTTTCCAGGGCCGTTTCCGGAACATGCCGAACTGGCCCTGGCCGTGCCCGCCCATCTGGTCGACGACAAGGGCCGGGAACTGGTCAATGGCCAGCGCTTTCCCCTGAATTTCCGCGTCGCCGCCGCCCCGCCGCTGCTCAAGTTTGCCGGCGACTTCGGCATCGTCGAGCGGGTGGCCGGTGGCCTCTTGCCCCTCACGGTGCGCAACCTGGAGGCGGGCGAGGGCGGCACGGCGGCGATGGTGCGTTGGCTGCGGGTCACGGACGACGCCGCCATTCTGGACTGGCGGGCGCGGGTGAAAAAGATCGAGAACCCGCCCATGGACCCGCAAACCCACGCCTACCCTGACAACCGCCACGCGCAACTGCTGGGCAGTTGGGAAGCGGACGTGGTGGAACGCGGACTGCCCAAACCCAACGGCGCCCAGGCTTTCGAGGTGGTGGGCATACCGCTGCAACAGCCCGGTTTCTATGTCGTGGAGGCGGAGAGCAAACGCCTGGGCAAGTCGTTGCTGGGTGTCAACGCAGCCATGTTCGTGCGCACCACCGCACTGGTCACCAACCTGGGCGTGCATTTCAAATGGGGCGCCGGGTCGTCCCTGATCTGGGTGACTCGCCTGGATCTGGGTTTGCCGGTGGCGGGCGCGGCGGTCGCGGTGCGTGACTGCAAGGGCCGGCTGTTCGTCCGGAGCGTCACCGACCGGCAGGGCATGGCCCTGATTCCGCAAGGCTTGCCCGATCCGGGCAGCGCGCCCTGGGATTGCCCCCTGATGGTCAGCGCCCGCTCCGGCGACGACGTGAGCTTCGCCTTCTCCAACTGGGACGACGGCATCGAGACCTGGCGCTTCGGCTTGCCGGAAGCCGGCGGCGCGGACAAGCGTCTGGCGCATAGCGTGCTGGACCGCGTTCTGTTCCGTCCGGGCGACACGGTGCACATGAAGCACCTCCTGCGCGACCGCCAGGATTACGGCCTGTCTTATTCGAGCCACCCGCCGCGCACGCTGATGATCGAGCACACGGCCAGCGGCCAGCGCTGGTTCCTGTCCCTGGCCTGGAAGAATGGCGCGGCGGAATCCGCCTGGAAGGTGCCGGAGGGCGCCAGGCGCGGCGATTACCGCCTGCGTCTGGTGGACAAGGACATCAAACCCGACGGCGACCCCAGCCAGTTGCAATCCCTGGACGGGATCGATTCCGGCGCCTTCAGCGTGGGCGACTTCCGGGTGCCGCTGATGCGGGCCGGCATCGACCCGCAACGCTCGGCCTGGATCGCCAACGAGGAGGTGGATTACGGCCTGACGGCGGGCTATCTCAACGGCGGTGGCGCCAGGAACCTGGCGGTGAAACTGCGGGCGCAACTGGAACCCCGGGATCGCGTCGAGTTTCCCGACCATGCCGATTTCGAGTTCGCCCGGCGCCGCGACAGCCGCCAGGAAAACGACGAGGGAGGCATCGTCACCCTGACGACGCTTGCCCTCAAGCTGGACGCGGGCGGCGCCGCCCGCGCCCGGATATCCGACATTCCGCCCCTGGCCATGCCTCACTCCCTGCGGGTGGAACTGGAATACCCCGATCCCAACGGCGAGATTCAGACCGTCAGCCGCCTTACCCCCTGGTGGCCGGCCAGCGTGGTGCTGGGCTTGAAGAAGAGCGACTGGGCTCGCGCGGGCAAGCGCCATGCCCTGGTGTTTCAGGTGGTGGATACGCAAGGCCGCGCCGCCGCAGGGGTGCCGGTGAGCGTGACCCTGGCGCTGCGCCAGACCTACGGCTACCGCGAACGCCTGGCCGGTGGCTTTTACGGCTATCGCAATGAAGTGCGCGACACGCCGCTGCCGGACACCTGCAACGGCAAGAGCGATGCCCGTGGCCGTTTCAGTTGCGTGGCGGAGACCGACCAGAGCGGGGAAATTTTGATCGACGCCAGTGCCCGCGATGCCCTGGGCCGTATCGCCCGGTCCAGCCACAGCTATTGGGTGAGCGGCCGTGACGAGTGGGAGTTCGCCCAGGACAACCATGACCGCATCGATCTGGTTCCGGAGAAGAAACATTACGAACCCGGCCAGATTGCCCGTTTCCAGGTGCGCATGCCCTATCGCAAGGCCACTGCCCTGGTCACGGTGGAGCGGGAGGGAGTCCTCGACGCCCGAGTGGTGGCCTTGAGCGGCAAGGCGCCGGTGCTGGAGATTCCGGTGAAGCCCGGCTGGGCGCCCAATGTGTTCGTCTCCGCCCTGGTGCTGCGCGGCCGCAACGACGAAATCAAACCCACCGCCCTGGTGGATCTGGGGCGTCCTTCGTTCAAGCTGGGGATCGCCGGCATCACGGTGGGCCAGCAGGCCTACCGCTTGAACGTCACCGTGGCCACCGACCGGGCCCGCTATCAGGTTCGGGACAAGGCGCGCGTGTCGGTCAAGGTGCGTACCCCGGACGGCAAGGCGCCGCCGGCGGGCACCGAGGTGACCCTGGCCGGCGTCGACGAGGGCCTGCTGGAACTGGCCCCCAACGAAAGCTGGAAGTTGCTGGAGGCCATGATGGCGGAACGCGGTCTGGCCGTGCACACCTCCACCGCTCAGATGCAG
>CAIXFP010000420.1 GCA_903918705.1 uncultured Pseudomonadota bacterium | reverse complement strand
GGAGCAGGAGCGTTCCCTGTCCACCCTCGCACGCGCGGGTGACTTCGCGGCACGGCAGAAAATGATCGAACACAATCTGCGCCTGGTGGTGAACATCGCCAAGCACTATCTCAATCGCGGCCTGTCCCTGCTCGACCTGATCGAGGAGGGCAAATTGGGCCTGATGCACGCCCTGGACAAGTTCGAGCCGGAACGCGGTTTCCGCTTCTCCACCTATGCCACCTGGTGGATCCGCCAGAACATCGAGCGGGCCATCATGAACCAGTCACGCACCATCCGCCTGCCGGTGCACGTCATCAAGGAACTCAACATCTACCTGCGCGCGCAACGGCACCTGGAAACCCATGGCATGCCCGCCGCGGGACCGGAAGAAATCGCCGTTCTCACCGGCAAGCCGGTGGAGGATGTTCGCCGGGTGCTGGCCCTGAACGACCGGGTGGCTTCCCTGGACGCGCCCCTGGAAATCGACCCCAGCCTGTCCATCGGCGAGTCCATTGCCGACGAGCATTCGGAAAAACCGGAGGACATGCTGCAGATGGTCGAGGTGGAGCACTATGTGCGGGAGTGGATGGCGGAACTTAGCGAGAAGCAGCGTTGGGTCATCGAATGCCGCTTTGGCCTTGGCAACCAGGATGTCTGCACACTGGAACAGTTGGCCGAGCAACTGGGCGTCACTCGCGAACGGGTGCGCCAGATCCAGGTGGAAGCTCTTCAGGCCTTGCGCCGCATCCTGCGGCGCAAGGGGGTGTCCAAGGACGGGTTGTACTGACGTTGGGCGCGTCCCCGTCGCTTCCGCGGTATTTGTCGGTTTCAAGTGCCCTGAGCGTTCCTTCCGTGGCTTGCCCACCCCGTCAGTTGAGTCGGTTTTCGCCTGCCGGATTCCTTATTGCGCAAGATTCGGGTACGTGCCGGGTAGGTCCAACCATCATCTTCCAGCCAAAACCCTGAATTTATGTCATGAGGATTTTTCGTATGGGCAATCCGTACGGAACGAACAGCATACCTGGAAGAAGTCGCATAACCGAGAATTCCACTCATGATGGATAAACCGAATTTCCCAGCCTCCCCGGAGGAAGATACCGTCGTCACCCGTGCGCGCCGCAAGAAGACCATGCGAGATCGCCTACAACGCCACCCTCATGGCCCTGCTCTGGGACGCGGTGGCCACCAGGAACGCGCTGCTGCTCAACCAGGGCGTGAAGAACCTGCCGGTGAAGCTGGAACAGGCCACCTGGCTCAACTACGTGCGCTGCCATGACGACATCGGCCTGGGATTCGACGACAACGGCATCCTCCTGGCCGGCTATGAACCGGCATCGCACCGGCGCTTTTTGGTGGATTACTACAGCGGCCGCTTTCACGGATCCGTCGCCCGGGGTCTGCCCTTCGGAGATAACCCCAAGACCGGCGACGCCCGCATTTCCGGTTCCCTGGCTCCCCTGGTGGGGCTGGAATCCGCCCTGGAAAGCGGCAACGAGGCCGCCGTCGATGCCGCCCTCCGCACCATCATGCTGTTGCACGGCGTCATCTTCGCCTTCGGCGGCATTCCGCTGCTCTATGACGGCGACGCCATCGGCACCCTCAACAGCCTGGAATACCTGGCGGACCCGGCCAAGGCCGCCGACAACCGCTGGATGAATCGCTCCAACTCCGGCCAGGCCAAGGACGGCAGCGCGCCACCGCTGCATCTGGCCGGCCAGGGAGTAACGGCCGCATGACGGCCTTGGCGTGTCCTGATCGGGTTGCAACCTTGCCAGGACCATATCGCTTCCATCCCTGGCGGAACTGCGCGGTATTCATTTCGCCAGCCGCGCGCACCGAGAAATGGTTCGGGTTGGTAACAAGAACATGGCATTTCGCATGAATCCATCATATTGTGCGCGACGGGTCAGCCGGCTTGCCGAAGCAAGGGCACACGTGATGGCTCTGGGCAGGCCGGAATGGGCAAGTCTTGAATGCCCGGAAGCCGGGGCCGGCCATGAAAAATTATTGGAATTCCACTCGCATGATCGAACGTGAGCGCCTGAATCATCTGATGTCTCCCACGGCATGGTGGTTGCGTCTGGTGTTCTGGGGTGGCGCTATCGCGGTGGGGGTGGTGTCGGTTCTGTTCGCGCTTGGCGCGCAATTGGCCCATGACTTCTTCCTGCGTTTGCTCTCGATTTCCATCTGGCTGCCTTTTTTGCTCATGCCGGCCGGCCTGGCCCTGATCGCCTGGCTGACCCGAAGTTACTTCATCGGCTCCCAGGGCAGCGGCATTCCCCAGGCCATTGCCGCATTGCGCATCGATGATGCGGAGAAACTCGGCGGGTTGCTGTCGCCGCGCATCGCGGTAGGGAAAATCTTCCTTACACTGCTGGCGCTCTGTTGTGGCGCCTCGGTGGGCCGCGAGGGTCCGACGGTGCAGATCGGCGCGTCGATCATGTATTCGCT
Source organism: uncultured Pseudomonadota bacterium (assembly GCA_903918705.1). Lineage (GTDB taxonomy): Bacteria > Pseudomonadota > Gammaproteobacteria > Burkholderiales > Thiobacillaceae > PFJX01. The sequence goes on along the minus strand of CAIXFP010000420.1, from coordinate 3,350 downwards.
GCGCCGCGTTTCCCGATTTTCCTACCATGACCAGATCGAGGGTCTGATCGTGGCGGGCGGCGCCGCCGGGGTCGCGGCGGCGTTCAATACGCCGCTGGCGGGGATCGTCTTCGCCATCGAGGAATTGTCGCGATCCTTCGAGCACCGTACCAGCGGACTGGTGCTGACGGCCGTGATCTTCGCCGGCCTGGCCGCCAACGGCCTGATCGGCGATTACACCTATTTCGGCACGGTATCGAGCGGCCTCGGCGGCGCCTCCGGCTGGTTCGCGGTCGTCGTCTGCGGTCTCGTGGGCGGCCTGGCCGGCGGCCTGTTCTCACGCTTGTTGCTGGTCGCCGGCAACGGCTGGAGCGTGGGCTCGGGGGACTGGATACGCACCCACCCGGTGGGTTTCGCGGCAGTCTGCGGTTTTGTCCTGGCCACCCTGGGTGCCCTGTCGGGGCAGCACACCTACGGCACCGGCTACGACGAGGCACGCGCCATCCTCACCCATGGGGACGCCGGTTATGGCGGCTACGGCCTGTTCAAGTTCCTGGCCACCCTGGTTTCCTACCTGAGCGGGATACCGGGCGGCATCTTCGCGCCCTCCCTGGCCACTGGCGCGGGATTGGGGGCCTCGTTGTCCCACCTGATGACCGCCGTTCCCGCCGGCACCGTGGTCATGCTGGGCATGGCCGCCTACTTCGCCGGGGTGACTCAGGCGCCGATGACCACCTTCATCATCGTCATGGAAATGACCGACGGACACAGCCTGGTGTTTCCCTTGATGGCGACGGCGCTGGTCGCCCATGGCATCTCGCGTCTCATCTGCCACGAGCCCCTGTACAAGGCCCTCGCAGAGCGATTCATCGAGTCTTATCCACGTTGAGCGGTCGCGTCGGCCGCGGGATTGCCAACGCGGTGTCGGACGCAGCCGTTCCCGTGCGGTCCGGGTCGTAAAATCGCCCAGTCGAAGCAAACCTTAACGGACGACAACCCTGGAGAAACATCGTGGTTAAAAGTGCCCATCACCCATCCCGCATCGTTCGTCTGCTGGTGTCATGCGTGGCTTTTGCCACGAGTGCCTGTGTCGTGGCGGCACCGCGGACGGTTTGCCTGAGCCATTACGCCCTGTGCAGCCACGCGGAGTGCGCGGTGGACCCCAAGGACAACGGCAGAGCCCTGTGTTCCTGCATCCAGCCGGGACCGAACCTGAACGTCGGCCATTCCACCTGCCGGGAGCGCGACGACCCGGAACAGACCCGGGCGGCGTTCTCCCTGTACGACCTGGCCAGGATTCATGACAAGCCCGCCCTGCGGGCCTATCACTGCACCGGGAAATACCGTAACCATTACGCGCGGTGTCTTGACGCCAAATGCACGCCCGCCGCCGGCAAAGGCACCGATGCCAGCCCGAAAGCCGCGCAATGCGACTGCCAACTGGGCAGGAAGCCGGGCGATTTCTATGTGATGACCGCCGACTGCGGCCAGCCCCCGGAGGCGCTGTGTTCCAAAATCTGGGCCGCCGCCTCCAGAGAGGAACTGGAAGGCGAAAGGAATTCGCTGGTGAAGTACTACGCATTTCCGGCGGGGCTGGAGTTCTGCCCGGAGCAACGTTGAGGCCCGGTGCGGCATGACTGACTACTCGTCCCCGTCACGGTAGAGCGACAGGGTGGCCGCCAACCGTTCCCGCACCCGTGCGCGCAGTTCCACCGGCTCCAGCACCTCGCAATCCGGACCGTACTTGAGGATGTCCATGGCCAGTTCCCGGTCATCGGCATAGGGCAGTTCCAGCAGATAGGCGCCGTCCGCCCGCATCTGCCCCTTCTGCCTCGGGTGCCACTGCTCGGTTTCGACCCAACGCGCGCGCTGGGGCGTGAAAAGCAGTTTGGCCCAGCGCACCCGCTTCCCCGAGAAAATGCCGTAACCCGCGCCCAGAATGGCGTTCAAATGCTTTTCGCTGATGTCGCGGGCCGGTTTTTCCAGGATTTCCGCCCGCGTGATGGCGTCCGCCGAGAAGCTGCGCAGACCCCGGCGCATGTGGCACCAGGCATCCAGATACCAGTTTTCGCGGTAGTGCAGCAGACGCAGCGGCGAGATTTCCCGATCGCTGTCAGCGCCCGTGCCGCGCGCGCGGTAGGTGATGCGCAGGCGCTTGCGTCGCAACAGGGCGGAGCCGACCCGCTCGAACTGGCCGATGTCCAGCTTCCGCGCCGCCATGCCGATGATGCGCACGCGCCGGCGCACTTCCTCCGCGCTGTCGTCGGCGCTGCCCATGAGACCGTTTAGCCGGGCCATCAATGGCTGTACATGGGGACTCAGCAATCCGCCCTGATCGAGGTTGGCGAGCAATTGCTGCATGGTCAGCAGGGCGTGGATCTCGCGCCCGTTGAACCAGAGGCCGGGTCGTTCGAACTGGCCGCCGGCGCGCGGACCGGCTGGCTTGCCGGCATAGCGATAGCCCCCGGCCGCCCGGTCCCAGGCGATGGGAGCGTGGAGACGGTCGCGCAGGTAGAGGAGGTCGCGCTTGAGTGTGGCGGGAGAAACCTCCAGAACGGCGCGCAGGGCCTCGAACGACACCACGCGGCGCTCCACGAGCATCTGGTCGATCTTGTAGAAGCGTTCCGTGCGGTCCATGTCACGTCTCCGGCGTCGGCGAGCCGCCAGCGTATCACTCACGGGCCGGTGAAAGCTCCGCTTGCCGCGTTATCAGCGGCATCTCGGCTGGCTCATCCAGTGAGCTTGTCAACCTGGATCATGACGCCATTGCCACTCATCAGGAGACCATCATGAACGCGACCATGCTGACCACCCGCCTTTCCCCCGTGATCTACCCCGTGATGATCGTGGCCGGCGCCACCTGGGGCGCGACCGGCAAGCCGGCTGTCGGGTTCGCGGCGCTGCTGCTGGCGGCGTTGCTGCTGGGGCGCGGGCGGGTGTAAGCCACTCGGCGGAACCGCCATCGCGTTCCGCCCTATGTCCGGAAGCGGCTCACCAGGTTGTCCAGTTCCCGCGCCAGGCCGGCGAGTTGCTCGCTGGCGCCGTGGGTATCGTGGGCGAGGCCGGAGGCCTCCCGGGCGATGGCGCCAATGTCTTCGAGCTTCTGGTTGATGCTTTCGGCCGCCTGGGATTGGCCCATGGAATTGGCGGCGATCTGGGCATTCATGCGGGTGATGACCCCCACCGAGCCGGAAATGGTGGCCAGTGCCTCGGCGCTTTCCTCCACGCTGACCACGCTGGAGTTGGTTTTCTCCTCCGCGGTCTGTATGGCGCCCACGGCCTCCTGGGCGCGTCCCTGGACCTTGATGATGATGGTTTCGATTTCCTCGGTGGCGGCCTGGGTGCGCTGCGCCAGGGTGCGCACCTCGTCG
>CAIXFP010000419.1 GCA_903918705.1 uncultured Pseudomonadota bacterium | reverse complement strand
CCGCGCTTAAATGCAATGGTCAATCAAGTGCTTGACGAAGATCCTGGAATGATGCGTCTTAAAAACCCTCATAAAGCCGCTTGGAATGAAGTCAAGGAACGGTTGCGATTGGGTGAGGCCAATGCGCCTGCTTGGTGATCAACCGGAAATGCAGATGATCAAGATGGACGTGAAGGAAGGCGAGAAGGAATACACCGTGCATGCCGAATTGCCCGGCGTGAAAAAGGAAGACATCCATGTCACGGTTGAAGGCAATACCCTGGCCGTCAGCGCAGAAAGCAAGAAAATGAACGAAGAGAAGGAGGGCGACAAGGTGCTGCGAAGCGAGCGCTATTACGGCAAGGTTTATCGCAGTTTCATGCTGGGCCAGGAAGTGGACGAGGCCCATGCTCGCGCCAAATTCGACAATGGCGTGCTGGAGTTGGTGCTGCCCAAGAAGGCCTTGGCAGCCGCCAGAAAATTGGCCATCGAGTAAATGTGAAATCAAAAAAGGGGGCGATGTGAATCGCCCCCTTTGTCATTTCTGCGTAGTGCTGATTTCACTTCGCAAGGTGCTCGAATCAACCTTTCTTCACGCGCCGCCCAAGGCCCAAGCCCAGCAAGCCCAGACCGATCAGGCTGAGGGAAGCAGGTTCCGGTACCGAGGCAGACTGGTTTTGCCAGTAAAAGCCTGTGCTGACATTGGTGTACAGCGAAGCACCGTTATTCTTGTACAGAAGGTTGTCGTAGAAAGGCATGGCGTTTTGCCAAGTCGTACCCCCGTCGCTGGAAATGTCGACTTCACGCGTAACGGAAAAAGAACTATCGGTAATGTCAAACAGCGAATGGACGTTGTCTGCCAGTCCCAGTGTTGTGCTATCTGTAACCACTGTCGCCCCGCTGACCGCAGTCAGCAGCAAACGTGTCATGTAAGTGCCATTATTGCCGGGGACATAAATATGGCCTCGGTATTCGATTGTGCTGCCGGTGCTTGCATACCAAGTGAATTGTTCCGCTCCCGTAACGGTGTTGTCATCAGCAGACAGGCCTAGGCCTGCAACGTCATACAAGCCGAAGTACAGGTTCTCCACCGCGGAACTGCCGATGTTCGGGTAGGTGTAGGTCTGGCCGCCATTAGACAAACTACCTGTGTGGGTGGCCCCGACAATATCTGCGCTGCCTGGGTAGGCAGGGCCGCCATCGATCACGATGGATGCCTGGGCCATGGGAGTCAGCAGGAAGGTTGCCAGTAGTAACAACTTGGATGTGTTTTTCATGACTAGCCTCGATAAGCAGGTTGCAAATAAAAAAAGTGAAACATATTGACTTCAAAGTGGTGTTGCCAATAGGGTTATAGCAATATGCGTGCCGCTTTTCGTGAGCCAATGGAAACAGGTAGTTAAATAATGGCCATTTTCTTGTGTCAAGATTGTGTAAAAAAATCCGACAATTCGAGTTATCCCTATATTGACAATTACATAATCATGCGAAGTTGTGACTAACTAAAGTTATATCAAATACTGTTTTTTCTATTTATACTTTGGCTTGTGGCCAATTCAGTCGCAAGGCCGATTTTTCCGAAGTCGCTCACAACCTCGTCCAGGCAGGCGCTTCAGGCACGGATATAAGGCGACCTGGTCACGGCCATCGGTGTGCCGGGTATCACTCGGAAGAATACGCGAGTGCGTATCCATTCCACGCTCGATTTGGTCCATGCTCTGGAGCAGGAGAAGGGGCTCCTTTCGGTTTCATGTCCCGGATGCTGACGCCACAAGGGCTGTCTCGCGTAACGCTTCGTAGCCGAAATGTGGCTGTAAACGCGATCCTGGTGTGGTGTGCACTGGGCGCCCGCCATGACATAAAGCTCGTTGGATTCCTACTGGTGGAAATAGTCCCGGAACGGGTTACGGCGGCAAGTCCCGTGACGATCTTCAGTAGCGGAAGGATGCGGCGCTATGACCGCAGTATCCATTTCAGCCCGCGAACAGCCGCGCCAGTTCCGCGCCGGGGTCGGGCGCCTTCATGAAGGCTTCGCCCACCAGGAAGGTATTCACGGCATGGGTGCGCATGAACTCGACATCGCTGGGGGCGAGAATCCCGCTTTCGGTGACGACGATGCGTTCGGCTGGAATTTGCCGCATCAGGTCCAGGGTGGTGTCCAGTCGGGTCTCGAAGGTGCGCAAATTGCGGTTGTTGATGCCGATCAGCGGGGTCTTGAGTTGCAGCGCCGCTTCCAGTTCCTCGCCATCGTGGCTTTCCACCAGGACCGCCATGCCCAGTTCTTGCGCGAGGGCTTCCAGTTCCCGCATTTTCCGGACATCGAATGGCTTTCCTTCTTCCCCGCGAGCGGGGGAGGAGAGAAAAGCTGCGACGATCAGCAGGATGCAGTCCGCACCCATGGCGCGGGCCTCGAAGACCTGGTAAGGGTCGATCATGAAGTCCTTGCGCAATACAGGCAGGGTGCAGGCGTCGCGGGCTTCCTTCAGGTATTCCGGGGCACCCTGGAAATAGTCGCGGTCGGTGAGCACGGATAGGCAGGCCGCTCCGCCCGTCTCATAGCTGGTGGCGATTTCTGCGGGATGGAAATCGGCGCGGATGACACCCTTGCTGGGGCTGGCCTTCTTGATTTCGGCGATGACCGCGGGCCGGCGGTTGGCGACCCTGGCGCGCAGGGCACCGGTGAAGTCGCGGGTGGGCGGCATCCATTCGGCGGCGGCGCGTACCACTTCCAGGGGTTCGGCCAGTTTGGCGGTGGCGATTTCCTCGCGCTTGGTGGCGAGGATTTTTTCCAGGATGTCGGACATGGCGAGTTCCTTCAGATTTCTTCCACCCGCACGCGCGGTGCCAGTGCGGTCAATAGTTCGTAGGCGATGGTGCCGGCTTGGACGGCCACGTGCTCCACCGGCAGGCCCGCGCCCCAGAGTGTGACCGGACTGCCGACATGGGCGTGGGGTACCGGCTCGAGGTCGACGCCGAGCATGTCCATGGACACCCGGCCCAGGGTGCGAGTGAGGCGGCCTTCCACCAGGATGGGGGTGCCGGTGCCGGCGTGGCGCGGGTAGCCGTCGGCATAGCCGCAGGCGACCACGCCCACATTCATGTCGCGCTCAGCGACGAAGTGGGCGCCGTAGCCCACCGCCTCGCCCTTCCTGATGCGGCGAACGGCGATGAGGCGGGATTCCAGGGTCATCACCGGCAGCAGGCCCAGGTCGGCGCCGGTCTGCTCCGCGAAGGGCGAGGCGCCGTAGAGCATGATGCCGGGCCGCACCCAGTCGCCGTGGCTTTCCGGATAGCGCAGGAGGGCGGCGGAATTGGCGAGGGAGACAGGGTAGGCTCCCTCCCCCCCGGACGGGCAGAGGAGACAGGATTGGAACACCGCCAGCTGATCCGCCACGCCGATGCTCGGCTCGTCGGCACAGGCGAAATGGCTCATCAGGGTGATGCCGCCCACATTCGGCGAGGTGCGCAGGCTGGCGAGCACAGCCGCGACGCGGGCGGGGGGCAGACCGAGGCGATGCATGCCGGTGTCGATCTTGAGCAGGATGTCGAGGCGGTGTTCGAGATGGGCGCGCGCCAGGATCTCCGCCTGGTCCGCGCGGTGGATCACCGGGCGCAGGCGCAGGCGGGCGATCTCGGCCAGTTCGTCGAGGTGGAAGAAGCCTTCCAGGAGGACGATGGGATGGCTGTAGCCGGCGCCGCGCAATTGCGCCGCCTCGTCCACGCTCAGCACCGCGAAGCCGTCGGCCCCGCGCAGTCCCCGCGCCACGCGCAGGAGGCCATGGCCGTAGCCGTTGGCCTTGATCACCGCGAGGATGCGGGAACGGGGTGCCGCGGCCCGGGCCACGCCCAGGTTATGGGCGAGGGCGGCCAGGTCGATGCGGGCGGTGAGGGGTCGGGTCATGCTGCCGAGAAGAGCCGGCGGGGCGCCGGCGCTACATGCCTCCGGCGAAGTTCTCGAAGCGGGTGTATTCGCCCAGGAAGGTGAGGCGCACGGTGCCGATGGGTCCGTTGCGCTGCTTGCCGATGATGATTTCCGCGGTGCCCTTGTCCGGGGTGTCCGGGTTGTAGACCTCGTCCCGGTAGATGAACAGGATCACGTCGGCATCCTGCTCAATGGCGCCGGATTCGCGCAGGTCGGACATCACCGGGCGCTTGTTGGGGCGCTGTTCCAGGGAGCGGTTGAGTTGGGACAGGGCGATCACCGGCACGTGCAGTTCCTTGGCCAGGCTCTTCAGCGAACGGGAGATGTCGGAGATTTCCGTGGCGCGGTTCTCGCCCTGGCCGTTGCCGGACATGAGCTGCAGGTAGTCCAGCACGATAAGGCCCAACTGGCCGCCTTCGCACTGGCGCGCCAGGCGGCGAGCGCGGGCGCGCACTTCCATGGCGGTGAGGCCTGGGGACTCGTCGATGAACACCTTGCATTCGTTGAGGCTGCCCAGGGCGTGGGTCAGGCGCGGCCAGTCGTCGTCGGTGATGCGCCCGGTGCGCAGCTTGTGCTGGTCGAGGCGGCCCACCGAACCCAGCATCCGCATCACCAGTTGCGCCGCGCCCATTTCCATACTGAACACGGCCACCGGCAGGTTGGAATCGAGGGCCACGTTTTCCGCGATG
>CAIXFP010000418.1 GCA_903918705.1 uncultured Pseudomonadota bacterium | reverse complement strand
TGCTCATGCTGCTGACCCTGATGCTGGTGGTGGCGGCCTCGCGCCTGGACAAGAGCTTCATGAAGGGGGGCGCGTGATGCGCCGGCTGCTGGCCCTGCTGGTCATGCTGACCGGTACCGTCCACGCCGGCGACACCCTCTACCTGTACAACTGGAACAACTACATCTCCGACGCCACCGTGGCCCGCTTCGAGGCGCAATGCCATTGCAAGGTGGTGCAGGACTATTACTCCGACAACGAGGAGATGCTGGCCAAGCTGGCCGCGGGGGCCTCCGGCTACGACCTCATCGTGCCCACCGGCAACGCGGTGGAGGCGCTGATCCGCTCGCATCAACTGCGCCCCCTGGACAAGGCACTCCTGCCCCACCTGAAGAACATCAAGCCGGAATTCCTCAACGCCTTCTTCGATCCCGGCAACCGCTACTCCGTGCCCTACGCCTACACGGTCACCCTGATCGGCTACAACGTCGAGAAGATGCGGGAACTCAACCTGCCCACGGACACCTGGGCGGTGCTCTTCGAGCCGCGCTACCTGGCAAAGTTGAAAGGCCGGGTCACGGTGCTGGATTCCCAGCGCGAGCTGATGGCCGCGGCCATGCGCTACCTGGGCTACTCGGTGAACGACAGCGACGAGGCGAAATGGAACCGGGCGCGCGATCTGATCCTGCGCGCCAAGCCCTACTGGGCGGCGTTCAACGCCTCCAGCTACATCAAGGAACTGACCGTGGGCAACATCTGGCTCGCCCACGGCTATTCCAACGATATGTACCAGGCCTGGCGCGACGCGGTGAAGGCCGGGCGGCCCTTCCACATCGGCTATTCGATCCCGAAGGAGGGCGCGGTGCTGGCCCTGGATTCCATGGTGCTGCACAAGACCGGGCAGCACCCGGTGCTGGCGGAGCAGTTCATCGACTTCATGCTCCAGGGCGCCAACTCGGCGGAACTGACCAACCTGATCGGCTCCGGCAACCCCAATGCGACGGCTATGCGCCACATCGCCCCGGAAATCGCCGACAACCCGGCCATCTTTCCGCCCCCCGGTGAAATCAAGCACCTGGAGATGCTGCGCGACCTGGACCGCTGGCACCGCCGGGTGCTGAACCGCATCTGGATCGAGATCAAGCTGCGCTGACGCTAGACGGTGGAGGTGGACCCGGCCAGAAAACCGCTTGGATCGGCGCTCGCGTCCAGACTATCCTAGGCGGCGACTTCCACCCTGAGAGACGATCATGGCGCGCCGCAGTTTCATCTTTTGCGATATCTGCAACCCGCTGGCCTTGCGGGCCATCGAAATGCGCCGCACCACCGGCCGCGACAGCCGAGATGGCCGCCGCCTGTCCGATGGCCGCGCCTGGTACGACGGCAGCGACGGAGAGGCGAAGCATGCCGGCTGGGTGGTCGCCGACGATGGCCAGCACATCTGCCCCGCCTGTTTCGAGCGCCTGCGCTCCATGCGCCACGTGCTGGAGGAACGGCTGTTCGTCGGCGCCGGGATAAGCGAAATCCTGCGCGACGAGATCGACTGAAGCCTTGTAGGGTGCGCTGTGCGCACCACCCGCTGCAATCGGTGCGCACAGCGCACCCTACGCAGTGCGCGGCTTCTTCCGCGCCAACCCCTGCTTCCCTACCCAGTCCGCC
>CAIXFP010000417.1 GCA_903918705.1 uncultured Pseudomonadota bacterium | reverse complement strand
TATCCAGTTCGCAGCCCTTGGCGTCCACCGTGGCACCGGCCACGGTGTCGGGGCACTGGTCGAGGCGGTCCACCACGCCGTCATGGTCGCTGTCCAGCTCGCAGCCGCTGGCATTCACCTTGGCGCCCGCCGGGGTGTTGGGGCACTGGTCGAGGCGATCGACCACACCGTCGTGGTCGCTGTCCAGTTCGCAGCCGTTGGCGTCCACCGCGGCGCCGGCCACGGTGTCGGGGCACTTGTCGAGGTAGTCGGGCACGCCGTCGCCGTCGCTGTCGAGCGGGCAGCCCTTGGCGTCCACCTTCACGCCCTCGGGCGTACCGGGGCACTGGTCGAGGCGGTCGACGACGCCGTCGTGGTCGCTATCGAGTTCGCAGCCGTTGGCATCCACCTTGGCGCCGGGCGGGGTGCCCGGGCACTTGTCGAGGGAATCGGGCACGCCATCGCCGTCGCTGTCGACCGGAGCGGCGACCACGGGCTTGGGCGCCGGAGCGGGTTGGGCCGCGACCGGCGCGGCGCAGGGAGCCTCAAGCAGGCCGCGGCCGGGACAGCCGATGGTCCCATAAAGCTCGTAGCCGATGGTCTTGCCGGTGTTGCTGGCGGCGTTGGACGGGTTGTAGTAGGGCGATTCCGCCTGGACATTGACACTGGCCAGCAAGGCCACACCCAGGGCGCTCAATAGAAAAACAGTCTTGTTCATTTCAACTCCATTCAGTCGTGAATTACAGGGGGTAACTTTTCAATGCAGGGTTTCGAAGACCTTGCCTATCACACTGCCGGCCTGGGTCAGAGGCCTCGCGCGCAGGGCATGTTCCTGGTCGGCGACCAACAGATAGAAACCATCAAGCGCCTTGCGCCGGACGTAATCCTCGACGGTGGTGATCTCGCTCTTGCCGCCGGTCAACCGTGCCAAGCGGCTTTCCAGTGCGTTGAAGGAGCGCACCAGATCGCTCTGTTCCGCCACGGCGTGGATGATAGGCGCCAGTTGGTCGTTGAGGCGTGCTTCCGAGTTCCCGCGGAACCAGGCGGTGGCGGCACCGTCGCCGCCCGACAACACCGCCTTGGCGTCGGCGATGCTCAGGCTCCGCAGGGTATCGAGGATCGCCGCGCGACCGGCCGGAATGGCCGCCTCGGCGGCGCGGTTCATGGCCAGGACCAGATCGTCCACCTGTTTGCCCATGCCCAGTGCGCGCAGGAAACCTTCCGCCTTGGCGAAATTGCGGGGCAGGCCGATCTTGACCCGGGCATTGCCGAAGTAGCCGTTCTCGCGGCCCAGTTTGCCGATGGCATCCCGCACGCCCAGGCTCAGGCTGTCGCGCAGGGCCTGGCTGGCTTCAGCCAGGCTGATGGCAGTCCAGTCGCCGGCACGGGCGAGGGGCGCGCAAGCCAGAGCGACAAGGGCGAGGAAAAAGCGGCGTCGGGCAGCGTTCATTTGGCAAGCGCGTCGCGGATTTCCCGCAGCAGGACTATGTCCTCGGGAGTGGGTGGGGGCGCGGCCGGAGCCGCTTCTTCCTCATGCTTGAGCCGGTTGATGGCTTTCACCGCGACGAAGATGGTGAAGGCGATGATGGCGAAGTCCACCAGGCTGTTGATGAAATTGCCGTATTTGATCAGCGGCACGCCGGCTTTCTCGGCCGCCTCCAGGCTGGCGAACTGCTGGTGGCCGAGGTTCAGGTAGAGTTGCTTGAAATCCACGCCGCCGGTGAGCACGCCGACCACCGGCATGACCATGTCCTTCACCAGGGAGTCGACGATTTTGCCGAAGGCGCCGCCGATGATGACGCCGACCGCCAGGTCGACCACATTGCCGCGCATGGCGAAGGCCTTGAATTCCTGGATAAAACTCATGGATTTCTCCTTGGGATGATGGGTCGGGCGGATGGAAACACGGGCGACCCCGTGGGCACTATGAGCCGCCTCACTCAAGTAGCCGGCGAATATACCAGGCCTCAATCGCCGCCGCGCCCGGCGACCACGATGCCGCGCTGGCCGGCGAATTCCAGCATGCGGTTGATGGAATGCACGGCGCGCGCCCCCACGGACGGATCCACATGGATTTCGTTGCCGCCGTGTTCCAGCACCGCAAGCAGGTTCTTCAGGCCGTTCATGGCCATCCACGGGCAATGGGCGCAGGACACGCAGGTGGCGCCGGTGCCGCCGCTGGGCGCTTCGAGCAGAAGTTTGCCCGGGGCCGCCTCGTGCATCTTGTGGAAGATGCCGTTGTCGGTGGCGACGATCAGCACCGGATTGGGCAAGTCCGCCGCCGCCCGGATCAGTTGGGTGGTGGAACCCACCACATCGGCCAGAGCGATCACCGCGGCGGGCGACTCCGGGTGCACCAGCACGGCGGCGTCGGGATACGTCTTCTTCAACTCGCGGATGCCTTCCGCCTTGAAGCGCTCGTGCACCACGCAGGAACCCTGCCACAGCAGCATGTCGGCGCCGGTGGTCTTCTGCACGTAGTCGCCGAGGTAGCGGTCCGGCGCCCAGATCAGCTTCTCGCCGCGTGCCTTCAGGTGTTCCGCCACTTTCACCGCGATGCTGGAGGTCACCATCCAGTCGGCCCGCGCCTTCACCTCGGCCGAGGTGTTGGCGTAGACCACCACGGTGCGGTCGGGATGCTCATCGCAGAAACGGGTGAATTCATCGGCCGGGCAGGACAGGTCGAGGGAACATTCGGCGCGCAAATCCGGCATCAGCACCCGCTTCTCCGGGTTGAGTATCTTGGCGCTCTCGCCCATGAAGCGGACCCCGGCGACGATCAGGGTCTGCGCCTTGGAGGCATGGCCGAAACGGGCCATTTCCAGGGAGTCCGACACGCAGCCGCCGGTGGCCTCGGCCAGGTTCTGCAGATCCCCGGAGGTGTAGTAATGCGCCACCAGCACCGCGTCCTGCTCGCGCAGGTGCCGGCGGATGCGTGCGAGCAGTTCCTCGCGTTCGCCGGGCAGCAGGGTTTCTTCCAGCACCGGCGGCACGTCGGCGACGGGATGGGCGGGGGGGACGAGTACGGCGGACATGGCGGCGAATCCGGGAAGCGGAAAGAACCTTTTATGGGCGGCCAGGAGGGCTGTCAAGCCATGGACATCCGCTATAGTCCAATCGACCCAGCGCCAGCGACCACCAATGCCCACACCGTTTTCCACCCGCATTGACGCCTTCCTCGCCGCCCTGGCCGCGCGCCAGTACAGCCCGGCCACGGTGGCCACCTACGCCGTCGATCTCGCCCACCTGCGCGAACTGGTGGGCGAGGTGGAGCCCGCCAGCCTGGCCGCCCACGACATCCGCCGCGCCCTGGCCACCTTGCGCGGCCGCGGCCAGCAGCCCAAGACCTTGGCGCGCACTTTGTCGGCCTGGCGCAGCTTCTACAACCACCTGGCACGCCTGGGCCTGGCGGCGGCGAATCCCTGCCTGGGGCTGCGCCCGCCCAAGGGCGAGAAGCGCCTGCCCAACGCCCTTTCGGTGGACGAAATGGCGCAATTGCTGGAAGGCCCGGCGGACGACATCTGGTCGGCGCGGGACCAGGCCATGTTCGAGCTGATGTATTCCTCGGGCCTGCGCCGCGGCGAACTGATCGGCCTCGATCTCGGCGATGTGGACCTGGCCGCGGGCGAGGTGACGGTTACCGGCAAGGGCCGCAAGACCCGCATCGTGCCGGTGGGGGCGGCGGCGCTGGCGGCGTTGCACCACTGGCTGCGACTGCGCGACGCCACCGCGCCCGCCACCGCCGCCCTGTTCCTCGGCGCCCGCGGCGGCCGCGTCAGCGCCACGGCGGTGCGCCTGGCCCTGAAGCGGCTGGCGGCGCGACATGGCGTCACGGCCCATGTGCATCCCCACGCCTTGCGCCATTCCTTCGCCTCCCACGTGCTGCAATCCTCCGGCGATCTGCGCGCGGTGCAGGAGATGCTGGGCCATGCCAGCCTGTCCACCACTCAGGTCTATACCCACCTGGATTTCCAGCATCTCGCCCTGGTCTACGACCAGGCCCATCCGCGCGCGAAAAAGAAGTAATTTTTCCGTTCGTCTATATCCTTTGGCATAGATTTTCCTCTACTCCATCCCACTACAATTCGTATCCACTTTTTCCGTTTTTCCGGGAGGCGCCATGATCAAGACGGCGTTCATCATCGAGGACAACCATAGCAACCTCGAACACATACAGGCCATTCTGAGCGGAGCCGGCGTTGCGACCCGATTCATGCCCTGCGGCCTGGAAAATGCGCGCGAACTGTTTTCCGAGCCGGTGGATTGCGTCAAGCTGGCACGCAAGGCCAGCGAACTGGAACTGGCCCATGAGCGACTGAAATGGCATGAGGCGCGCATGCGCCACTTCGCCCGCATCGCCGCCGACTGGTTCTGGGAAACCGACGAAGATTGCCGTGTCATCTGGTCCAGTGGTGGACCCATCCGCGAGGGGCGCCGCCTCACCGACGCCTTCAGCGGCGCGATTCCCGGACTGTTGCCGGGAGACTGCTGCGCGGAAACCCTGGCGGCCCTGAAGGAAGGGCGGGCGTTCCAGGATGCCGTCCTGGAACAGGAACTGGAATCAGGAGAGCGCGCGGCGTTCCGTCTGTCCGGCGAACCGCTGTTCGACCCGGACAGCCATTTCACCGGGTTCCGCGGTGTCGGCCGCGACATCACCGAGGCGTTGCGCCTGAATCGCCAGATCAACCACGAGGCCAGCCACGATGCCCTCACCGGTCTGGCCAACCGGCGCGAATTCCAGCGCCGCATGCAGCGTGCCTGGCTGCGCTCGCGCCAGGATGGCGCGGTGCATGCCCTGTGCTTCCTGGATCTGGACCGCTTCAAGCAGGTCAACGACAGCGCCGGCCATGTCGCCGGCGATGCCCTTCTGGCCCAGTTGGCCGAAGTCATGCGCGGCCAGGTGCGCGGCGCCGATACCCTGGCGCGACTGGGGGGCGACGAGTTCTGCATGCTCCTGGAAAACTGCGCCCTGGAATATGCCCTGCGGGTATCCGACAACCTGTTGGGCACCCTGCGGGAACTGCGCTTCGAATGGCAAGGCGCGTTCTATTCCATCGGCGCCAGCGTCGGCATCACCCTGATCACCCCGGACACCGAAGACGCCAGCCGCGCCCTGGTGGAAGCGGATGTGGCCTGTTACGCCGCGAAGAAGCTGGGTCGTGACCAGGTTCAGGTCTACCAGGGCGGCCAACCCGGCGGACATTCGGTCGGAGCCTGATCCGCCCTCGGGCCAGGACGACGTCATCTATTCCCGCGCAGGTCGCGCCTGGTTCAGGGCATGGGATAGCGCATTGATTTTGGGGCGGGGTGTGGATGCCGGATTTGTTGGTTGGACTTGATGTGGCTACGGAAATGGCCAGATGTTGGCTGT
>CAIXFP010000416.1 GCA_903918705.1 uncultured Pseudomonadota bacterium | reverse complement strand
GGTGGACAGCATCTGGCCGAACTTGATGAAGATCGGCCCCAGGCTTTCCAGCGCCAGGCGCAGGCGCTCGCCGCGCGGGGCGGTGAGATCGACGAAGGCGCGGCGCCAGAAGAACAGCAGGGCGACCAGCCAGCGCACGAGCTTCACCCGCTCGTGGCCGAGGAAGAACTCATCCAGCCCGTAACGGGCGGCGGTGAGGCAGATGCGCAGGAGGCGGAAGAGGTACATCAGGCGTTACGGTTGGATTCAAGCAATTTCAACCTCGCTTCCAGCCGGTCCGTATCCTCGCGCAAGCGATCCACCGCTTCGATGAATTCCCGCACGGCATAGGGTTCCGCGAGCATGGCCTGTTCGTAGACGGCGTATTCGGCCAGGTTGCGACCGGCGGACTCCAGGGCCTGGCCGCGCCAGGCGCCAAAGCCGCGCAGGATCTGGTCGATGCGGCTGGCGGCGATGTCGCCCAGGTAGGGGCGCAGCGCCAGCACCCAGTCGAATTCGGCCAGGGCATGGGCGATGTCGGCGGCGAACACGCCGTCGCCCGCCACCCGGAACAGGTCGGCGAATTTGCCGCCGGTGAGCCAGCCGGGCAGGGCGGTGGGGTCGGGGATCAGTTGCAGGTCGGGCGCGCTATCCGGCGTGGCGACGCTGAAGCCACCGTCGGCCTCGATGCGTAGCGACAAGGGCAGCAGCGGCAGCATCAGGTTGAGGCATTTTCCGGCATGGCGCAGCAGGCGGTTCTTCGCGCCCGGCTGCTTGTCGAGCAGGGCGTTGAGGGCGGCGGCGAGGAGGAAGGCGGGGGTGGCGTCGGGCATGGCCGGATTGTATGCGATGGGCTTGGCGGTTTCGTGGATCGCGGCTGGGGAGATTGGCGGTGACTTTCGACGATGGGCAGCTGTACCCGGTGTCCACAAGTGCGACTAGTTGAACATCGTCTATTAAATAGTCGCGACTAAATAACACATAAAGATAGAATGTACGCATGAAACGCTATCTCGAAGGCCAGGTTGCCAACGATCTGCCACGCAAGATGATTATGCTCACCGGCCCCCGGCAGGTGGGCAAGACCACTCTGGCGCGGCAGTTGCTGGACGTTTTCGCGCCTGCCCAATACCTCAACTGGGACGTTCCCGGTGACCGGGCCATCCTGTCGCGGCAAAGCTGGAGCCCGCGCAGCCGCATCCTGGTGATGGACGAAATCCACAAGATGCCGGGCTGGAAGGCCTGGCTGAAGGGTGTGGTGGACGGGCGCGGGCCGGACCAGGCCCTGCTGGTCACCGGCAGCGCGCGCATGGATACCTTCCGCCAGGGCGGCGAGTCCCTGGCCGGGCGCTACTTCTCCCTGCGCCTGCATCCCCTGTCGGTGCGGGAATGGTGTGAACAACAGGGCGCCAGCCCCGCCGAGGCCCTGGACCGTCTCCTGCAACGCGGCGGTTTCCCGGAACCCTGCCTGGCGGAAGACCCGGCCCAGGCCGAGCGCTGGCGCCAGCAATATTTCACCGACCTGATCCGCGAGGACGTGCTGGAGTTTTCCCGGTTGCACGAGATCAATACCATGCGGGTGTTCGCCGAACTGCTGCGCGAGCGGGTTGGTTCGCCCCTGTCCCTGGCCTCCATGGCCCGCGACCTGGCGATTTCTCCCATCACCCTCAAGCGTTACCTGGAGATCCTGCAGGCGCTTTATATCGTCTTCACAGTCCAGCCCTGGCACCGCAACATCGCCCGCGCCATCCTGCAGCAGCCCAAGGTTTATTTCTTCGACACCGGCCTGGTGCGCGGCGACG
>CAIXFP010000415.1 GCA_903918705.1 uncultured Pseudomonadota bacterium | reverse complement strand
CCCAGGATGCCACGGTTATCCCGCGTGCTACGCAGCTACGGCTGACTGTCCAGCTTGCTCTGGAATCGGTGTCCAGCTTGCCGTGGAATCACTGTCCAGCTTCCCGTGGAATCAGTGTCCAGGTTGGTCTGGAATACGCACACTACCTCCTGATTTCCGACTACTTCGAGTATTTCCACGACTTGTTCGAGGCGCTAGGCGGCAGCTTTATCAGGACCGCGATTTCGCCTATGTCGGCGTGCTGCCGGGCGATGACGAAACCTTCCAGCGCCTGGTTCTAACAGAAACCCTATTCCTGTTCGTCGCCCGTCTTGCCTTTGAAGAGGGGGTCGCGGCGCGCCAGACTCAGGACGGCCTGGTCCATCTCTGCGGCGATGCCCTGCTGGAGCGCTACCTGGCGCTAACTCATCGCGACGCGCCAAAAAAGGGGGATTTCGTCGATCTGCTCAAGCGCTTCAAGCGTCACGGCCTGCTGCGATTTGGCGAAGAGGACGCGGCCAGCGGCCTGCCCCGCCTCGCCCTGTTGCCAGCGCTGCGACAAGTCGCGGGCGACCGTTGCCTGGAGCGGCTCGAAGCCCACGTCGTCAAGACTGCCCGCGATGAAGAACCTGATGCCATCAGTGAGGACGTGCCTTGAAGCTCCTGAACCGCATTCTCCTGGTCAACTGGTATCTGCTCTCCGCCGAGCAGATCGACATCGAAGGTAACACCGCTTTCATCGGCCCCAACGCGGCGGGCAAGTCCTCGGTGCTGGATGCCATCCAGGCCGTGCTGCTGGGCGGAGACCAGCGTCTGATCCAGTTGAATGCCAGCGCCGGCGAGAAAAGCCGGCGCACCCTGCGCGAATACTGCCTGGGCGTGGTACGCGACCCGGCCACCGGAGCGGAGGTTGACCCTGACCTGGCGCCGCGCCGGCAGGCGGTTTCCTATGTGGTGCTGTCCTTTCGCGACGACGAAAGCCATGAAGAAACCGCCATCGGCCTGGCCATGCTCGCCCAGCTCGACAACGGCGTGTTCGAGGTGGACGGCCGCTTCATTGCTCCGCGTACCGCCTTGATTCTGCACGACTTTATTGAAATGATTGACGGTGGCGAGCGCCCGATTTCCTGGGAACGGGTACGCGAAGACCTGCGCCGCCGTTGCCATGCCCAGGGAGCGGAATTCGACAACCAGAACGAGGCGGGGCGTTTCATCAAGCGCCTGGGCGAGGCGCTGGGCTATGGCGGCCGTTCCTTCGAGCCGACCCGTTTTGCGCGCAGCCTGAAAAACGCCGTCACCTTCGCGCCGCTCAAGGACGTCTCCGAATTCGTGCGCCGCCACATCCTCGATGACAAGCCGATCCGGGTGAAAGCCTTGCAGGAGTCGCTCAGGCGCTACCGCGACATTGAAGCCAAGACCCGCGAAGTGCGCGACCGCATCGCCGCGCTCAAGGTCGTCCAGGCTCAATACCTGGAGGCCGCGCGGCGGGGCCAGCGAGCGGTGCAATACGACTGGATCGAGATGGAGGCGGCCTGGCTGCGGCTGGATCAGGAACGGGCGCGCTGCGAGGAGGAACTGGGCAAGCAGGCGCAGCAAAAGGAGGTGCTGAATGGGCAGTTGGCCGAATTGAAACGGCAGGATGACGCCGACCATGCGGCCCTCATCCGTCTCTCCGGCCAGATCGAGGCGAGCGGCAGCGAGGCGAAACGGCGTGAGCTGGTAGCCCGAAGCGAAACCCAGAAAATTCTGGCCGATCAGGCCGGGAGCGCGATCAGCGCGGTGCGCCTGCGCCTCGCCGGGGTCTGGAAAACGCTTGATCACCAGTCCGATCTACCCGCGCCTTGCATTCCCGCCTTGAAGGCGTTGGCGGCGGTGCTGCCCCGCGATGAATTGCTGGCCTCCCTGTGGCCGGAACGGCCAGAAGTTGTGGAGCAATGTACCGTCGAAGCACGGGGCGTACTCAAAGCGGATCTGCCGGATTTCAGGAGCCGCCTGGAGTCGCTGGACGCTCAGGTCAAGGCCATGCGTGAAGCGCTGACCGGCCTACGCGAACGGTTGAATTCGCTGGAACGCGGTGAAGCCCCCTTGTCCAAACCAACCCGCGGCCTGATTGCCCTCTTGGATGCGCGCGGCATTCCCAGTCGTCCCTTATGCGATCTGGTGGAAATCACCGATGAACGCTGGCGCGATTGCATCGAGCGTTATCTCGGCAAGCTGCGCGAGGCGTTGATCGTCGACCCGGAACAGGCGCGTGCCGCTGTCACCGTCTACCGCCGCCAGGGCCGCGAGTTGTTCGGCGCCCGCGTGGTCAATACGCGCAAGACTGGGGAGTGGCTGAACCGTTTCGAGCCAGGTTCTCTCGCCGAAGTTGTGGCTTGCGACGATCCCCATGCGCGCGCCTATGTGAATCGGTTGCTGGGCCGAGTGATGCGGGTGGAAACCGAGGACGAACTGCTGCACCAGGAGCGCGCAGCCACCGATGACGCCATGCTAGCCGCCAACGGAGCCATCGAACGCATGGCGTCGGTAGCCGAACCATCTGCTTGGCCGCGCCAGCCGGGAACAGGCGCGGGAGCGGCTGCAAAGGCAGTTTCAGGATGACGCGGAAGCTTTTGCCAAGGCGGACATGACGCATACCGGATCGTGGGTTGGTCCTTTATACCAACGGCTTCCCGAATCCTGCCGTCCAGGAACTGTTGGCACGGCTGAATCACCTGCTTCCCGAACACACGCGTTTTTTCCATTGGGGTGACAGTGACGTGAGCGGATTGGAAATACTCGATTTCGTTGGGCGTGTCTGTGGCCGGCGTGTGGACCCCAGGACGACGTCATCTATTCCCGCGCAGGTCGCGCCTGGTTCAGGGCATGGGATAGCGCATTGATTTTGGGGCGGGGTGTGGATGCCGGATTTGTTGGTTGGACTTGATGTGGCTACGGAAATGGCCAGATGTTGGCTGT
>CAIXFP010000414.1 GCA_903918705.1 uncultured Pseudomonadota bacterium | reverse complement strand
GGCGTCGAACATTTCCTTCATGCCCCGGGCGCCGTCGTCCCCCATGCCGGTCATGATGATGCCGGTGGCATTCTTGCCGGCGAACTTGGCCACGGAGCGGAACAGCACGTCCACCGAGGGCTTGTGGCGCGACACCAGGGGGCCGTCCACCACTTCCACCAGATATTGGGCGCCGCTGCGTTTCAACATCATGTGGCGGCCGCCGGGGGCGATGAGGACGCGGCCGGGGATGAGGCGGTCGCCGTTGCTGGCCTCGCGCACTTCGACTTCGGAGAGACTGTTGAGGCGGTCGGCGAACGCGGCGGTGAATTTTTCCGGCATGTGCTGCACCACGACGATGCCGGGGCAGACCCGCGGCAGCCGGGTGAGCACGGCTTCCAGGGCCTGGGTGCCGCCAGTGGAGGTGCCGATGGCGACGATGCGTTCGGTGGTCTGCGCCATGGCATGGATGCTGCCCGGCAGCACGGCATCGGCGGTGAGTTTGGGCGCCACCGCCATGGTGGGGGTGGACAGACGCCGCACATTGGCCAGGGCGGCGGCCTGGACGGCGCTGACCAGGTCGTTGGAGGCGTCCTGGAGAAATTGTTTCACCCCCATCTTGGGTTTGGTGATGATGCCCACCGCGCCGGCGGAAAGCGCCTGCATGGTGGTTTCCGCGCCTTTCTCGGTCAGCGACGAGGAGATCACCACCGGGGTGGGGTGCTCCGCCATGATCTTTTTCAGGAAGGTGATGCCGTCCATGCGCGGCATCTCCACGTCCAGGGTGATGACGTCGGGCCATTCGGCCGCCATTTTCTGCAGGGCGAACAGCGGGTCCGAGGCGGTGCCGATGACCTTGATGCCGGGGGCCGCGTTCAGCACCTGCACCATCATCTGGCGCACCACGGCGGAGTCGTCCACCACCAGAACCCGGATTGGTTTCACCAGCGCGGCTCCTTGGTATTCTGGGTGATGGGTTGGTGTTTGAGCCAGACGTCGCCACTCCAGACGTCCAGCATCAGCTTGCGGTGGCCATCGCCACCCAGGTGCTTGGCCTTGATCGGGATTTCGTAACGTTCCAGCAGCACCAGCGCCATCTCGATGTTGCGCTCGCCCACGTTGGCTTCGTCGCGCTGGCAGAGCAGGGGAAACATGTTGGCGCCGCCGAACACCTTGGCCTGGAACTGGCGCGGGTCAGCGTCCAGGTTCCAGATGCGCTTCATCAGCAACATCATGGCTTCGTCGCCGTAGCGGCCATCGTAGGTGGCGCCTTCCGGGATGACCCCGCGCGAGGGCAGCATGAAGTGGCACATGCCCCCCACCAGCAGGCGGGGGTGCCAGACGGTGATGGAAACACAGGAGCCGAGGAGGGTGACGATGCGGGTCTCGGAGTCGCCGAAATGAAAATCCCCGGGGTGCAGGAAGATTTCCCGGATGCCGGTAATGGGTGTGTCGTTGGGGGTCGTGGCGAAGGCATTCATGCTGCTTTGCGGTATATGGCCGGTTTGATGGCCTGGAGGCCCTCCACCAAACCGGTCAGGCTTTCGGAATGCCCGGAGAAGAAATAGCCGCCGGGTTTCATGAAGGGTATCAGGTTGTTGACCACCCGGCTTTTGGTGGGCGCGTCGAAGTAGATGAGCACGTTGCGCAGAAAGATGACGTCGAACTGGCCCACGCTGGGCAGGGGTTCCATCAGGTTGGCCTGGAAGAAGCGCACCCGGCTGCGCGGCCAGGCATCGATCATGAAAGTGCCGTCCTGGTCGCCCACGCCCTTCAGGCAGAAATTGCGCAGATAGGGCTGGGGAATTTTTTCCGCCCGGGCCATGGGGTACTGGGCGCGTCGCGCCAATTCCAGCACCTTGGTGCTGAGGTCGGAGGCGAGAATTTCCCACGGCCCCTTGCCCAGTCGCTCCGCCAGCACCATGGCGATGCTGTAGGCCTCCTCGCCGGAAGAACTGGCCGCGCTCCACACCCGGAACGTCTCGCTACGGTTGCTGCTGGGCAGGATGGTTTCGCTGAGATAGGCGAAATGCTCCGGTTCGCGGAAGAAATAGGTTTCGTTGGTGGTGAGGGCATCCAGCGCCCATTGCCGCTCGTCCGGGTCGGTCTTGCCGGCGATGCGGCGGAAATATTCGCCGTAGCTGGACAAGCCCAGCTTTTCGATGCGCCGCGACAACCGCCCCACCACCAGCGGTTTCTTCTCCGCATTGAGGCTGATGCCCGCCGCTTCGTAGAGCAGCTTGCGCAAAAAGTCGAATTCCTGGTCGGTCAGGGTCATGGTGTCGTTGTCGTCTTTTCCCCCCACACATACCAGATGGGGCAGGGGGCATCCCAGGGTGGTGTGACAAGTGCCGGCTAAGTCCCCTCTCCGG
>CAIXFP010000413.1 GCA_903918705.1 uncultured Pseudomonadota bacterium | reverse complement strand
GGAAAAGGTGGAAGGCTTCGTCGGCAACTACACGGTGACGGTGAAGAAAAAGCCCCGTTACGTGGACGAGGACATCTGCACCGGTTGTGGCATCTGCGTCGAGAAGTGCCCGATCATGGTGGTGGACGAAAACTTCGAGGCCGGCATCGGCTACCGCAAGGCCATCTACTGGCCCTTCGCCCAGGCGGTGCCCAACCTGCCGGTGCTGGACCCGGACACCTGCACCTATTTCATCGGCGGCAAGGGGGGCTGCAAGGCCTGCGAAAAGTTCTGCCCCACGGTGCCCAATTCCATCAAGTTCGACCAGAAGGAAGAGCGGGTGACCCTGAAGGTGGGCAACATCGTCCTGGCCACCGGCTACGACCTGTTCAACGCCCGGCGCATCCCGCAGTACGGCTACGGCCGCCTGGCCAACGTGTTCACCAACCTGGAACTGGAGCGCATGTGCAACGCCGCCGGCCCCACCGGGGGCAAGGTGGTGCTGCGTGACGGCGCCAGCGCACCCAAGGCGGTGGGCATCGTCCACTGCGTCGGCAGCCGCGACCGCAACTACAACAAGTACTGCTCCTCCATCTGCTGCATGCAGAGCCTGAAGTTGGCCCATCTGGTGAAGGAGCGCACCGGTGCCGAGGTGTACAACTTCTACATCGACATCCGCACCCCGGGCAAGGACTACGACGAGTTCTACCAGCGGGTGCAGGACGAGGGCATCCACTTCGTGCGCGGCAAGGTGGCGGAAGTCTCCGACGTGCCCATCGGCCCGGGCGAAACCCCGGGGCGCCTGTACATCCAGGTGGAAGACACCCTGGCTGGTCTGCAGCGGCGCATCCCGGTGGACATGGTGGTGCTCTCCGCCGGCCTGGAACCGCGCCACGACAGCGCGCAAGTGGGCAAGACCTTCGGCATCGCCTGTTCCACCAGCGGCTGGTTCATCGAGAAACACGCCAAGATGGACCCCATCGCCACCATGACCGAGGGCGTATTCGTGGCCGGCTGCGCCCAGGGGCCGAAGGACATACCGGCCAGCGTCTCGCAGGGGGCGGCGGCAGCGGCGCGGGTGTTGAACTACATCCGCCAGGGCGAACTGGCCCTGGAGCCGGTGCGCGCCAGCGTGCTGGAGGAACAGTGCTCCGGTTGCCGCATCTGCAACGGCCTGTGCCCGTTCAACGCCATTTCCTTCGACGAAGCCCGCCGGGTCAGCGAGATCAACGCCGCCCTCTGCCAGGGTTGCGGCACCTGTGTCGCCGCCTGTCCGGCCGGTGCCATCCAGGGCTCCGGCTTCAGCAACGAGCAATTGTTCGCCCAGATCGAGGGCTTGTTGCACGATGTGCACCGTGTAGCGGAGGTTGTATGACCGAGTCCACATTCGAACCCGTCATCATCGGCTTCACCTGCAACTGGTGCAGCTACCGCGCCGCCGACCTGGCCGGCACCGCGCGCATGAAGTATCCGCCCAACGTGCGCCTGATCCGGGTGATGTGCACCGGCCGCATCGATCCCACCTTCGTGCTCAAGGCCCTCTCGGAAGGTGCCGACGCGGTGCTGATCGCCGGCTGCCATCCCGGCGAATGCCATTACCTGGAGCAGAATTACAAGGCCCTGCGCCGGCACCGCCTGCTGCAGAAGACCCTGGCGCAATTCGGCGTGGCCCCCGAGCGGGTGCGCCTGACCTGGGCCAGTGCCGCGGAGGGTGCGAAGTTCGCCGAGGAGATCGCCATCGCGGTGGACGAGGTGAAGAAGCTGGGACCGCTCAACTGGCCGGCACGGCCGGTGCCGGTGGCTATGGCGGCGGCGGAGATTCCCGTGCTGAGCGAGGTGGCGCCATGAATGCGCGCAGAAATCCCCCCCCAGCCCCCCTTTGGGAAAGGGGGGGGCAAGGCGGCCTCACCTGTCGCGTAAGCGGGCGTCTTCCCCCCTTTGCAAAAGGGGGGCCAGGGGGGATTTGTACTTGCCCTGAATTCCCGCCAGCCCACCAGGAGACCACCCCATGAGCAAACCCAAATTCGCCATGTACTGGGCCGCGGCCTGCGGCGGCTGCGAGATCGCGGTGCTCAACATCGACGAGAAGGTGCTGGATCTCGACGCCAACTTCGAGGTCGCCTTCTGGCCGGCGGCCATGGACGTGAAGTACAAGGAAGTGGAGGCCATGGCGGACCAGTCCATCCTGGTCACCCTGTTCAACGGCAGCATCCGCACCGACGAAAACGAGCACATGGCCCGGCTGCTGCGGCGCAAGTCGAAGCTCCTGGTGGCCTTCGGCTCCTGCGCCAACGAGGGCTGCATTCCCGGCCTGGCCAACCTAAGTACCCGCGAGAGCCTGTTCGATCGCGCCTTCGAGAACCCCACTACCGAGAACCCGGAGCACCTGCGCCCACAACTCATCAGCCAGGTGCCCGAAGGCACCCTGACCCTGCCGGCCCTGCAGCCGGTGATCCGCACCCTGGACCAGGTGGTGGAAGTGGATTACCACGTGCCCGGTTGCCCGCCGGAATCCCACCAGATCGCCGCCGTCCTGGAGGTGTTGATCAAGGTGGTGAAGGGCGAGGCCGATCTGCCGCCGAAAGGTGCAGTGCTGGGTGCGGGCAACTCCACCGTGTGCGACGAGTGCGCCCGCAAGCGCGACGTGAAGCGGATCGGCAAGATCTCCCGCATCCAGGAACTGCCGCAACTCAACACCAGCGACTGCCTGTTGGAACAGGGCCTGATGTGCGCAGGTCCCGCCACCCGCAGCGGCTGCAACTCCCGCTGTCCGAATGTGGGCGCCCCCTGCATCGGCTGCTACGGCGCCGCGCCCGGCGTGGTGGACCAGGGCGCCCGACTCATGACCGCCATCGCCTCGGTGGTGGACGAGAACGATCCGGAAGCCATCGACCGGGTACTGGACGGCATCCCCGACCCGGCCGGCACGTTCTACCGCTTCAGCCTGGCGCATTCGCTGCTGCGCGCGAGCCGCTCCGCGCTGGCGGAACAGGAGTAATCCATGCAACGCATCACCATTGACCCCCTGACCCGGCTGGAAGGCCACGGCAAGATCGAGATCTTCCTCGACGATGCCGGCGATGTCGCCAACGCCTACCTGCAAGTGCCGGAACTGCGGGGCTTCGAGCGCTTCTGCGTCGGCCGCCCGGTGGAGGAAATGCCAGTGCTGACCAACCGCATCTGTGGCGTCTGCCCGGAAGCGCACCACATGGCCGCCGCCAAGGCCGCCGACGCGGTGTACGG
>CAIXFP010000412.1 GCA_903918705.1 uncultured Pseudomonadota bacterium | reverse complement strand
TTCACCGCCTACAAGGGCGATCTCCACACCTATCGCTGGAAATGACGTCCTGGCATGCCGCGCTGCTCAGCCACACAAGCGGCATACCGTCATCAGCATGAGGTCTTTCGCAGCGGCATCCACTTTGGGGAGGACCGCCTTGAGCCGGCGGTCCCCGTCGAGTTGCCCGGTGGCCAGGGCCAGTAGGGCAAGGAGGAGGGGGGACACGGCGGCAGCCTCGGCGGCACGCAGCAGGTCGGGCGGCAGGAGCGCGATCCGCTCTTCGCCCTGGCGCAGAGTGCCGTCCGGGTGCAGGTCGAGTTGGCCGCCTTCCTTGAAGCGCCAACGTTCCGGTGTCGGGGTGTCCGCCAGCAAGCTGCCGAAGAAATCCAGGATCGCCGCCATGGCGCCGCCGGGCAGGCGGTCGAGATGCCAGACCAGTTCCTGGTAAGGATTGAGGTCCGCCGGCATGGGCGCGGCAGTGGTGAATCGGGACGGGGCTTGCATGGTCGTGGCAGCGTGCGGGAAAACATAGCATTATCCGCATTTCACGGCTGGCGGGCCGATCCTCTGAGCTTCGCCACATCACCCGAAAAGGACGGTGCGCTACGGATTATTCGTAGGCCGCCCGCGTCAGCAACCGCGGATCGTCCACCGGCATGCCGATGGCGAAGTGGTAGACCACCTGCCAGCGGGTATCGGCCAGACCCAGCAGTTCATGGACGGCATCGTCGAAAAAGCAGCCGATGCCGGTGCCACGCCAGCCGGCGGCTTCCGCTTCCAGGGTGGCGCAGTGGCCCAGCATGCCGGCTTCCCAGTGCAGGTGGCGGTAGGCGGCGGGGTTCGCGGCGATGGGCGCGGCGAATTCGGCGATGAACATCAGGGTGAAGGCGCTCATGGCCGCGATGTCCTGGTGGCAGGACAGGCTGCGGGCGGTGCGTTCGGCGCGGGCGGCGGCCAGGCGGTAAAGGGGCAGTTCCGCATCCGCGGCGGTCCAGGCGAGATCCTGGCGTAGCGACTCGCCCAGGCCGGTGAGGCCGGCTTCGGATCGGGGCAGGATATAGAGGCCGGCGGCCAGACCTTCCACCCGATGTACCAGCAGAACCGGGTGTACCCGTGGCGTGGCATTCCACATCCGCCAGACTGGGGAAGAACCGCCTGGCAGCAGGCTTTCGAGGATGCGACTGAAAGCGGCGGCGGGCAGGATGGAAAGGCCATCGAAGGCCTGGGCGCTACGGCGTTGCAGGATGACCTGGGTGGCGGGGGGGAATCCGGGCTGCGCCGGCGGCGGCTTTTCCTCACCCACGCCCTCTCCCCCGGCCCCTCTGACGGCCCCCCCAAGGATTCGACTAGGCGGACACACGACGCCCGCCAAGTCGCTGTTTGCCCCCCAGGAGGAGGGGAGGAAGCCCCGGCTCGCCAGTGCCGCTTCCGCGATCACCGGCCAACGGTACCGAGGCTTCGGATCCAGCAGGCTGGGTAGGCCGCTCCATTCGTCCCATTCCAGGGGTGGCGCGGGCACCTCTTCGTTCGCGTCGGCCTGCAAGGCAACGATGACCTCGGCCTCCTCCGCCTCCACCCCGGCGTAGTCCTCATGCCGATCGGTGCCCAGGCAATGGGCGGCGGCCTCGGCGGACAGGTCCACCAGGCGCGCGCGCCATCCGAACAGGGCGGCGGCATAGGCCACGGCGGCAAGCACGTGGCCCATGTCCAGTTGGCAGTAGCGAAAGGCCCGCTCGCCGTATTTCCAGGCTTCGCGCCAGGGGATGGAGGTGAAACCCAGCCAGAAGTTTGCATGCTCGGAGGCGGTGAGGGTTTCCGCGCGCAATTCCACGCTGTGGTCGCGGCACTGGTAGTGGTAGAGCCCGTCCGCCAGGCCCTCCACCCAGTAGGCGATGACCCAGGTTTCCGTGGGATGCAGGTTGCCGGAAGAGGGATGCGCCCGCAGCGCCCAGCTGTTGCCGCCGTATTCCTTCCAGGCGGTGATGGCCACAGTGAGCCGCAGGAAGGCGCTCAGGCTGGCGGTGTCGAAGGGCTGCGCGGGGCGCGCATCCGGCAGGGCCGACCAAAGGATGGATCGCTCCGGCGACTCCCGCGGCAGGCTGTACCGGCGCGTGCCCTTCCAGGTGCGGAAGGGGTCCGGCTGGGCGTCCCAGTCGAGGCTGCCGGGGCCTTCTGCATAGCGCTCGAAATGGTGTTTGGCGCGCTGATGATAAGCGCGGAGGGTGACGGCGGGATCGGTGCTCATGACGCCTTCCTAGCACACTCGGGGTCACCCTCGGGCAACTTGTCCGTCGCGACGGGCATGTGGCAAAACCGACAGCGCGCATGTTTCATGGCGTATCGCCTACAGGCCGAAGTCCCGGGCAATGAGCTGCAGCCAGGCGGCCAGACGGTCTTCCGTCAACTGTTTCTGGTTGTCCTGGTCCAGCGCCAGGCCGACGAAATCACCCTCCACTTCCGCGCGGGAAGCGATGTAGTCATAGTCGTCCGTGGGCCAGGAGCCCACTACCCGGGCGCCGCGGGCGGTAAGAAATTCATACAGCAAACCCATGGCATCGACGAAGTGCTCCGGGTATTTCTCCTGGTCGCCCAGGCCGTAGAGGGCGACGGTCTTGCCGGAAAAGTCCACGTCCCGCAGTTGCGGCAGGAACTCGGCCCAGCTCGGTTGCTGGCAATCGGCTTCCAGGCCGGGCAGGTCGCCCTCCCCCAGGGTGGGGGTGCCGAGGATGAGGAAATCGTAGCCGGCGACGAGTTCCGGCGTGGCCTTGTTGACGTTGAGGGCGTCGGCCATGGTGGCGTCGTCGTAGCGCTTCTTGATCATCTTGGCGATGCGGCGGGTGTTGCCGCTGCTGCTGCCGAAAAACAGGCCGATGCGGGACATGATGGTTGCCTTTGCTGGTGGAGGGATGGGGGTGGTGTAGCAAGGGGCGGGCCAAGTAGCGCCGGCGCCTCGCCGGCTCGTTCTTCCAATCTGACCT
>CAIXFP010000411.1 GCA_903918705.1 uncultured Pseudomonadota bacterium | reverse complement strand
TTTCATGCCGAAGATGTGGGCGGAGTTGAACAGCCGGTCGGTGTGCTCCTTGAGGCGGAAAATCGCCGTGCCCTGTTCGGTCTTGTAGGCACGTACGCCCTCGAACACGCCCATGCCGTAATGCAGGGTATGGGTGAGAACGTGGGTGGTGGCTTCCCGCCAGGGAACCATTTTGCCGTCGTACCAGATGAGACCGTCGCGGTCGGCCATGGACATGATGAAGACTCCGGGTAGCTCTGAAAAAGCGCATTTTAACCCGGCATTGCGCCTGCGGCGCCGTCGCCGGCGTCATTCGGCCATCATGCTGGCACACCCGCGCGCCCGATAAGCCCAGGAATCCGGGATAATCGCGCCCATGTCGCAAGATCTTTTCTCCCCCCGCCAGCTCTGGCTGCTGCTGGCCGCGCTCTGTGCAGGCCTGGTCGCCGGCAGTTTTTTGCTGACCGCCTGGTTCAGCCTGCATCCCTGCCACCTGTGCATCTTCCAGCGTCTGCTCTACCTGCTCCTGGCCTGCTTCGGCCTGGCCGCCGGATTGCTGGCGCCGCGCCCGGCGACACGCTGGGTGGGATTCTTCAGCCTGCCCCTGGCCGCCGGCGGGCTGGCCGTGGCGGTCTACCAGAGCTGGCTGCAGGCACAGCCGGCCGGCAGCGTCTCCTGCGTGGGCGGCGACCCGAGCCTGATCGAGCGACTGGTGGAATGGCTGGGGCAACTGCGGCCGGAACTTTTTCTCGCCACGGGATTCTGCGCAGAGGTGGAAATGACCATCATGAAACTATCGCTGGCCAACTGGTCCGTCATCGGATTCGCGGCCTGCCTGGTGTTGGGCTATCGCGCCTGGCGCCCGATACCGGAACGCAGACTTTTCAAATCTTGATCAAGGAGTTGCCGTGTCTTACCCCTTCGACCCCTCTCGCCGCCAATTCCACCGTTTCCTGCTGGGCTCCCTCGCAGCCGTCGCGCTGCCCGCGCGCGCCGCCGAGGGCCAGGACTGGCTGCCGATCCTGCCGCCACAGCCGGGCGACAGTCGGGGCAAGATCGAGGTGCTGGAATTCTTCTCCTGGGGCTGCCCGCATTGCCGCGATTTCAACCCCCTGGTGACCCGCTGGGCGGAGAAACTGCCCCACGACGTGGCATTTCGCAAGGTGCCGGTGACCTTCGGCCGCGCCGCCTGGAGCAATCTGGCGCGTCTCTATTACGCGCTGGACGGACTGGGCGAGCTCAAGCGCCTGGACGAAACCGTGTTTTCCGCCATCCATGACAAGCACATCGATCTCTTCACCGAAGAGGGCGCGCTCTCCTGGGTGAAGCAGCAGGGGCTGGACCCGCGCCGCTTCGGCGAGGCCTTCAAGAGTTTCACCACGGAAACCCGATTGGCGCGCGCCGAGCAGTTGGCACGGGTCTACAAGGTGGACAGCGTGCCCCTGCTGACCGTCGCGGGCCGCTACAAGGTGGTCAGCCAGCAGGCGCACGATCATTCCGACGTGCTCCGGGTGGCCGATCGCCTGATCGAGCGGGCTCGCAAGGAAATGCCGCGCGCCGGCAGGCGCTGAGTCCGCCGGAGGAGGGGAACCAAGCCGATATAATCGGCCTCTGTACACGCCCTCCCTCACTCGCCTCCCCAATGAAAGCCCTCGTCTTCCTGCTGTCCCTGTTTCTTCTCGCCCTGCCCGCGGCCGCCGCGTTGCCGGTGCCGCCGCCGCCCCAGGTCGATGCCCGCGCCTGGTTGCTGATCGACAACGACAGCGCCTTGTCCCTAGCGGAAAAGAACGCCGATGCACGGGTGGAACCGGCCTCCCTGACCAAGCTGATGACCGCCTTTCTGGCTTTCAGCGCCATCAAGGACGGGCGCCTGGCCCTGGACCAGACCTTGCCCGTGTCGGAACACGCCTGGAAGACGGAAGGCTCGCGCATGTTTCTGGACCCGAAACAGCCGGCCAGGGTGGAAGATTTGTTGAAGGGCATGATCGTCCAGTCCGGCAATGACGCCTGCATCGTTCTGGCCGAAGCCATCGCCGGCAGCGAGGACGGTTTTGCCGCCATGATGAACGAGGAGGCGCGCCGTCTCGGCATGACCGGCACCCACTACGTGAACGCCACCGGCCTGCCCAACCCGCGGCACTACACCACCGCGCGCGATCTCGCCCATCTGGCCAGCACGCTGATTCGCACCTTCCCCGAGTTCTACAAGATCTACTCGATGAAGGAATACCGCTACAACGGCATCACCCAGCCCAACCGCAACCGACTGCTGTTCATCGACCCTTCCGTCGACGGCATGAAGACCGGCCACACCGACAGCGCCGGCTATTGCCTGATCGCCTCCGCCAAACGGGATCAGCGCCGTCTCCTCTCGGTGGTGCTGGGCACCAATTCCGATGCGGCGCGGGCCATGGAAAGCCAGAAACTGCTCAACTACGGCTTCCAGTTCTTCGAGACCGTGCGCCTCTATCCCGGCAACCAGACGGTGAGCAGCATGCGTTTGTACCGGGGCGGCCAGTCCATGGCCCGCGCCGGCTTCCTGTCCGACTTTTACGTCACCGTGCCGCGCGGTTCCGGCAAGCATATCCAGGCCCAGGTGATTTCCCGGCAGCCCCTGCTGGCGCCGTTGCAGCGCGGCCAACGCATCGCCACCCTGCGCCTGTCCATCGACGGCGCGCCCCTGGCCGACTACCCGCTGGTTTCCTTGGACAGCGTGGAAGTTGCCGGGCTGCTGGGGCGCACCTGGGACAACCTGTTGCTGATGTTTAAATGAGGGAAGTCGCAGGTTGGGCAAAGCGCGGCGTGCCCAACCTGCGCCGCTGACACGATGCCCACCGTCTACCTGAATGGCCAGATCCTCCCGTTGGAGGAAGCCCGCATCCCGGTGATGGATCGCGGCTTCCTGTTCGGCGACGGGGTTTATGAAGTCATACCGGTGTATTCGCGGCGCCCGTTCCGCCTGCGCGAGCACCTGGCGCGCCTGCAATCCAGCCTGGACGGCATCCGCCTGGGCAACCCCCACACGCCGGAGGAGTGGGAAGATCTGATCGGGCAGATCGTGGCCCGGGCGGAAAGCGAGGATCAGGGCGTCTACCTGCAGGTCACCCGCGGCGCCGGCCCGCGCGACCACGCTTTCCCGAAGGTCGTGCGGCCCACCGTGTTCATTCTGCCGCTGATCCTCACCCCGCCGGCGCCGGAGTGGGTGGAACGGGGCGTGGCGGTCATTACCGCTCCGGACAACCGCTGGCTGCGCTGCGACATCAAGGCCACCGCCCTGCTGCCCAACGTCCTGCTGCGCCAGCTTTCGGTGGATGCCGGCTGTACTGAAACCCTGCTGCTGCGCGACGGCTTCCTTGCCGAAGGCTCCGCCAGCAACGTCTTCGTGGTGCGGGACGGCCTCCTGCTGGCGCCGCCCAAGTCCAACCTCATGCTGCCCGGCGTCACCTACGACGTGGTGTTGGAACTGGCCCGCGCCCAGGGCATCGACCATGCCTTGCGGCCCATCAGCGAGGCCGAACTGCGCTCGGCCGCCGAGGTGTGGATCACGTCTTCCACCAAGGAAGTCCTCGCCGTCACCACTTTGGACGGCCAGCCGGTGGCCGACGGCCGTCCCGGCCCCCTGTTCCGGCGCATGCACGCGGCCTACCAGGACTATAAGCACACGGTGATGCGGGGAAAGGTGAGAAATGAGTGATGACAGCCTGATCGAATACCCCTGCGACTTCCCGATCAAGATCATGGGGGTGCGCAGCGACGACTTTGCCCGGAACATGGTGGACATCGTCTTGCGCCACGCCCCGGATTTCCTCGCCGAGCGGGTGGAAATGCGCGCCTCCAGCGGCGGCGCCTATCTCTCCGTCACCTGCACCATCCGCGCCGTCTCGCGCGAGCAGCTGGACAAGCTGTACCGGGAACTGTCCGCCCATCCGGCGGTGAAGGTGGTGCTGTAGCGCCGGCGCCTCGCCGGCGTCGTAGGGCTGATCAGACGAACGAGCCGGCGAGGCGC
>CAIXFP010000410.1 GCA_903918705.1 uncultured Pseudomonadota bacterium | reverse complement strand
CTTCACGTCCATCTTGATCATCTGCATTTCGGGCTGGTCACCGAGCAGACGCATCGGCCGCACCCAATAGCCCTTGAACAGATCGTCCAGCATGTCGTCGATGGCGAACGGATCGCGTCTGACAATGTTGCTCATCGTTGACTCCTTAATGATGTTTGCCGGAAACCGCACGGCTCGGTAACAAGAATGTTGGTTCAACCGGCAATTATTCAAGAGCTATCTCGGCCTGAAGAAAGCCCTTGTCGAAGCATGCCTTCCGCGCCTAAATTCCCGCCACAACGCGGGTGGCTATAGTTATTCCACCAACGTCAAATAATTCGACGACCCATTCCTCCCCGACTGTCCAGTTGGAGCATGGCTGCTCGGATACCATTCATTTCATTCAACACGAGGAATCAACATGTCTTTCACGAAAACCGCTTTGTCCCTGATACTGGGCTCGACCATTGCCGTTACGCTAAGCAGCGCCCCTGCACTCGCATCCACTAATCCTTTCGCTTCGCCTTCGCCGGGCAAGGCATTTCTTGTGGCCGAGGCCGACAACGCCAAATGTGGCGATATGAAGGCCGATGCCGTGAAAGCGGATGCGACCAAGGCAGCCAGTGAAAAATGCGATGACATGAAGGCCGAAGCCGCCAAGACAGGCGACAGCAAGTGCGGCGACATGAAGGACATGAGGAAAAAAGTGAAGGAAAGACACAAGAAGCACATGAAGAAGATGATGGACAAGGAGGGCAAATGCGGCAGCGGCGCCATGGAAACCAATGACAAGAAAGACAAGGACAGCACCGTGAAACCCGAAGAGAAGAAGTGCGGTTCCATGTAACGGGCCCGTGCCCAAGATTCCGGAACGCAAAATTCCACCGGATTTAGCCGTAGCCCGAAATGCAAACCGGCCGCATGTTGCGGCCGGTTTGCATCATTACCCCGGAGTGAAAGGTTGTGCCTGGCCGACAGGACCAGTTCGACGACCTTCGCGTCAGTGCTTATTGCAGCGATGTCTGCATGGCATAAACACAGAGTGTGATCAGGCCCTGGGGCGCGATGCCAAGCAGAAGGACCGCCAGGCCATTGAGAGAAAGCAAGGCACGGCTGTCGCCATAAGGCGCCAGGGTTGGAACGGTGGCATTGGGCGCGTCGAAGTAAAGCAGTTTCACCACGCGCAGATAGTAGTAGGCACCAATCAGCGAGAAGAACACCGCCACCAGGGCCAGCCATAGCCAACCTGCCCCAACCAGGGCCTGCAACACCGACAGCTTGGCATAGAAGCCGACAAAGGGTGGAATGCCCGCCATGGAGAACATCAACATGGCCATCAAGGCGGCGAGCCAGGGGTAGCGCTGGTTCAGGCCCTTGAAGTCGTCCAGGTTTTCCGCTTCCAGTCCGTTCTGCGACAGATACACCACCAGGCCGAAGGTACCCAGGCTCATCAGCACGTAGACGATGGTGTAGAACATCGATACCGAGTAGCCGGCGAAGGTGCCGGAGAGCAAGCCCAAGAGCATGAAGCCCATGTGCGAGATGGTGGAGTAGGCCAGCATGCGCTTGATGTTGGTCTGCATGATGGCGGCCAGGTTGCCGATGGCCATAGACAGCACCGCCATAACCGCCAGCATGCCCTGCCATTCGGCCACAGCGGGTTGCAAGCCATCCACCAGGATGCGCATGGTAAAGGCGAAGGCGGCCAGCTTCGGAGCGCTACCGATGAACAGCGTCACGGCAGAGGGCGCGCCCTGGTAGATGTCGGGCACCCACATGTGGAAGGGAGCGACTCCCAGCTTGAAACCAAGGCCGGCCACCAGGAACACCAGACCGAAAGCCAGCAGCATGGGGTTCTTCACGCCGATGAAAACATAGGCCGCCACCCGGTTCAATTCCAGTGAACCGGTCAGGCCATAGAGGATGGACATGCCGTAAAGCAGCAAGCCGGAAGCCAGGGCGCCCAGTACGAAATATTTCATCGCCGCTTCGGTGGCCTGTTTGTTGTCACGGTGCATGGCCACCAGGGCATAGAGGGACAGAGACAGCAGTTCCAGGCCGACATAGAGCACTAGGAAGTGATTGGCCGAAATCATCACCATCATGCCCAGCGTGGCGAAGAGGAGCAGTACGAAGAACTCGCCCTTGAACAGATTGCGCTCGGCCAGGTAGCGGCGCGAATAGACCAGCACGGCGATACTCGCCAGATAAGTCACCAGCTTGAGCACCTCAGCCATCATGTCGTTGACGAACTGGCCGCCAAAGCAGTATTGCGGCGCGGGGGACACCGAGGCGAACGTCAGTGCCGCAGCCCCGGCCAGGGTCAACAACGTCAGCGTGTAGGACAACATGCGCTGCTTGCTGATCACATCGACCAGCAGGATGAAGCAGGTCATGACCAAAACGAAAATTTCGGGCAGAGCGGGCAGGAAGTCGGAGAGGATGGGGGTCGTCGCTTGCATCATGGGTCAGGGCGCCAGTTTGCTGTGCGACACGTGCGCCAGCAGGTTGTCCACGGAGACGTGCATGACCTCGGACAGAGGCCGCGGGTAAAGGCCCAGGCCAAGCACGCTGACAGCCAGCAGCGCCAGCACGATGACTTCGCGGCCGTTGATATCCTTCATCGCAGCCACGTGGGCATTGCCAACCACCCCGAACACCACGCGCTTGTACATCCACAGCGTGTAGGCGGCGCCGAAGATCAGGGTGGTGGCGGCCAGGAAGGCCCACCAGAAATTCACCTTCACCGTACCCAGGATCACCATGAACTCGCCGACGAAGCCGGAGGTGGCCGGCAAGCCGGAATTGGCCATGGCGAACAGCATGAAGAAGGCGGCGAAAACCGGCATGGTGTTGGCGACGCCGCCGTAATCTGCGATCTGGCGTGAATGCACGCGGTCGTACATGACCCCCACGCAGAGGAACATGGCGGCGGAGACGAAACCGTGGGAGATCATCTGGATCAGGCCACCCTCCATGCCGAGCTGGTTGAAGATGAAGTATCCCAGGGTGACGAAACCCATGTGGGCGATGGACGAATAGGCGATCAGCTTCTTCATGTCCGCCTGCACCAGGGCCACCAGACCGATGTAGACCACGGCCACCAGGGACAGACCAACCATGAACCCGGCCAGGTGATGGCTGGCGTCCGGCACGATGGGCAGGATGAAGCGCAGAAAACCGTAGGCGCCCACCTTCAGGGTGATGGCCGCCAGTACCACGGAGCCACCGGTGGGCGCTTCCACATGGGCGTCCGGCAACCAGGTATGCACCGGCCACATCGGCACCTTCACCGCGAAGGCGAAGAAGAAGGCGATGAACAGCAGGATCTGCGCCGACATCGCCAGGGGCAGCTTGTGCCAGACCAGGATCTCGAAGCTGCCGCCGCTCTGGAAGAACAGGTAGAGCAGCGAGACCAGCATCAGCAGGGAGCCCAACAGCGTGTAGAGGAAAAACTTGATGGCAGCATAAACCCGGTTGGGGCCACCCCAGATGCCGATGATCAGGTACAGCGGAATCAGCATGGCCTCGAAGAATACGTAGAACTGCAGTGCGTCGAGGGAGGCGAAGACGCCGTTGATGAGGCCGGACTGGATCAGGAAGGCGGCCATGTACTGGGCCACCCGTTCCTTGATCACTTCCCACCCTGCCAGCACTACCAGGATGGTGGTGAAGCTGTTGAGCAGGATGAAGGGCATGGAGATACCGTCCACCCCCAAGTGGTAG
>CAIXFP010000409.1 GCA_903918705.1 uncultured Pseudomonadota bacterium | reverse complement strand
CGGCCGCCGTGGTGCCCGGGGTGCCGGGCAACGCCACGCCGCCGCCAACCGAAGCCAGCGCCGCCACGGCCCCGGCGCCAACCGCCGCGCCCGTGGCGGCAACGCCCCCCGGCGCGACCGCCGCCGTGCCGGAAAGCCCCAATCTGGCGCCGACCACACCGCAGCTTCCCGCCGCGCCGTCCACGGCTGCCGGCGCCACCTTGCCGGCGCCGGCCAGCGCGGCCCACCTGAGCCGGGAAGAACAGGCCGAGGTGGACGCCCTCGCCCATTTCGCCTTCGACAGCGCCGACCTGACCCCCGCCGGACGCGCCGTGCTGGATGAGTGGCTGGCCGAGGCGCCGAAGCACCACGGCGTGCGGGTCAGCGGCCATGCCGACCGCCTCGGCCCCGAGCCCTACAACCTGAAACTCTCGCTGCGCCGGGCCGAGTCGGTGAAGAAGTATCTCGTCGGCAAGGGCGTCGCCCCGCGCCGGATCCAACTCGAAGGCAAGGGCGAATCGCAACCGGTCAAGCATTGCAAGGGTCGCGCCACACCGGCCACCAAGGCCTGCCTGGCGCCCAATCGCCGGGTGCAGGTGGAGACCGAATAAGGCCCGCCTCCCGCCGACTCACGCCCACGCCCACGCCCATGACCCTCACCTACTGCATGTCCTCCCACTGCCCCCTCGCGCGCGGCTGCCTGCGCTACGAGGACGACGTGGCCCGCCACGCCATCCCCAGCCGCGCCGGTCCGGACGCGCAGCCCGGCCGCACCTACGCGGATTTCAGCGAGGAACTGATTCGGCGCGACGCTGGCGTGGAATGCCCCTTCTTCATCGCCCTAGCCGCCGCGCCGCCCCGGGCGGCGTTGCCCACCTGACCCCGGAGCCCCAAGTGAGCGATCTCGATCAAGCGAAACACACCTACAAATTCTGGCTCGGCAACCTCCTGTTGAGCCTGGCCCTGATCATGCTGATCTACCTGGGCGACTTGTGGGCCACCCTCGGCAACTGGACCATGGCCCTGTGGCTGGCCCTGGCCGGCGTCGGCATGTATCTGGTCATGCAGGACCAGGGGCCGTCGTCCAACATGCCGAATTGACCGCAGCACTGGTCAGGGGAGCGGGCCGGCCCGCTCCAGCGCCGCGGCCAGGGTAGCCAGGGCGTCCTCGAAAGCGAACGCCTCGATCTGGCGCAACACGGTTTCGTAGGCCTCGCCCAAGCCCCCGCGCAGCAGCGCCGGGTGGTCGCGCAGCACGCAGCCGGCGCGGGCGTTGGATTCCGCCAGCAGGGCCTGGAGTTCCGCCAACACTGGCGCCAGTTGCGCCGAGTCGGCGGCGGGAGCGGCGGGGGACGTATCCTGGCCGGCGGCGAGGTAAGCATCGATGTGCGCCACGTTCTGCTTCATCTCCCGTTCCAGCTCGCCCAGCAGCGGATCGGCCGGGGCGGCTGGGGCGGCTGGGGCGGCCTGTTTCAGCGCCTCCTTGAGCGCCTGTTCCAGCGAACGGGCCTTCTCGTGCAGGGCCAGCAGGCCCAGGGTGGCGGCCACGCCCTTCAGGGTGTGGGCGAGACGGTGCGCTGCTTCACCCTGGCCGGCGGCCAGGAGTTGGCGCAGGCGGGCGGGATCGTCGCGATGGCTGCTGGCGAACTTGCCCAGCATGCGCGGACAGCGTTCGAGGCGGCCGCCCAGGCTGAGCAGGCAACGGCTCCGGTCGAAGCCGGGCCATTCCGGCAACGCCTCGACGCCGGTCGGCGCCGGAGCGGCGCGAACCACTTGCGCCGCGGCGGGCGCCGCCGCGCTACCCGCCGGCAACCACCGCAGCAGCGCCGCGAACAGGGTGGCCGGGTCCACCGGCTTCGCCACGAAATCGTTCATGCCGGCGGCCAGCGCGGCGACGCGGTCCTCGTCGAAGGCGTTGGCGGTCATGGCCAGGATCGGCGTATCCGCCCAACCCGGCAGGGCGCGGATGGCGCGGGTGGCCTCCATGCCATCCAGCACCGGCATCTGGATGTCCATCAGGATCAGGTCGTAGCGGCCCGCGCGGGCCTTGGCCAGCGCCGCGCCGCCGTCCTCCGCCATCTCCACCGCGAAACCGGCGGAGTGCAGCAGATCCCCCGCCACCTCGCGGTTGATGGCGTTGTCTTCCACCAGCAGCAGGCGGGCGCCACTTTGCCGCCGGTGCAATTCCGCCTCGGCATCGACCCGGGTCAGGCTGGCCTCCGGCATGGTGCCGTGGCCTCGGGCCAGGCGGGCGGTGAACCAGAAGGTGCTGCCGCGCCCCGGCGCGCTCTCCACTCCGGCTTCGCCGCCCATGATCCGCGCCAGTTGCCGGGTGATGGCCAGCCCCAGGCCGGTGCCGCCGTAGCGGCGCGTGGTGGAGGTGTCGCCCTGCTCGAAGGCGGCGAACAGCTTGGGCAGGGTTTCCGGAGCGATGCCGATGCCGGTGTCGCGCACCTCGAAGCGCAGCGTCAGCCAGCCGTCCTTTTCCTCCAGCAGGCGGGCGCCCAGGACGACACTGCCCTGGAGGGTGAACTTGACCGCATTGCTGGCGTAGTTGAGCAGGGCCTGACGCAAACGGGTGGCATCGCCGCGCAGCCAGTTCGGCACGGCATCGCTCTCCACGGTGAGGCTGAGGCTCTTGGCCCGGGCCGCGTCCTGCATCAGTGTGCGGACGTGGTCCAGCACCGAGGTCAGGGCAAAATCGTTCTGCTCCAGTTGCAGCCTGCCCGCCTCGATCTTGGACAGGTCCAGGATGTCGTTGATGATGGAGAGCAGGTGGTGGCCGGCGACATCGATCTTGGAGAGCCGGTCCGCCTGCTCCGGGGTGATGCCGTCGCGCAGCAGCAGATGGGTGAGGCCCAGGATAGCGTTCATCGGCGTGCGGATCTCATGGCTCATGTTGGCCAGGAAAGCGCCCTTGGCCCGGGAGGCGGCCTCGGCCTGGGCCTTGGCGACTTCCAGTTCGCGGGTGCGCTGTTCCACCAGCTCTTCCAGGTGGTGGCGGTGGCGGTCCAGTTCCCGGCCCAGTTGTTTCTTCTCGGTGATGTCCTCCTTCACCGCCACGTAATGGCTGATGCGCCCGTCCGCCTGGCGGATCGGGGAGATGGTGGCGAACTCGTTATACAGCTCGCCATCCTTGCGACGGTTGACGAACTCGCCGTGCCAGGCGTGGCCGGTGCTCAGGGCGGCCCACAACTCGACGTAGGTTTCCGGCGGGGTCTGGCCGGATTGCAGGATGCGCGGGTTCTGGCCGATCACGTCCCGGCGCGGATAGCCGCTGACGTGGACGAAGGCGTCGTTGACGTACTCGATGCGGCCGGTGACATCGGTGATGACCACGCTTTCCGGGCTTTGCTCCACCGCCAGGAACAACTTGCGCAACTGCTCGTCGCGCCTTCTCCGTTCGCTGATGTCGCGGACCGAGCCGAACACCATGCCGTCGGGCAGCACGATGGCGTTGACTTCGCTGGGCACCTCCCGCCCCTGCTTGTGCAGCAGCGTCACTTCGAGTTTCACCCGCCCGGTCTTCAACACTTCGCCGAATTTATCCCAGGCGCCCCCCACTTCCTGGCTCACGACGGTCTCGGCGATGCCCAGGGTCAGCAGTTCCTCGCGGCTATAACCCAGCAGCTCGCTGGCCTGGCGGTTCGCATAGGTGTAGCGCCCTCCCGGATCGACGATGAACACCGCGTCGGCGGCATTGTCGAGGACGCTGAGATAGCGCGCCTCGCTGGCCTGCAAGGCCAGGGTCTTCTCGTAAAGCGGGCGCAGGTCGATGTAATTGGCGATGTACCCCAGGAGGGTGCCGGTGGTGTCGCGCAGGGCGCCGACGGTCAGGTGCACCGGCAACAGGCCGCCCTCGCGACCGAGGCGAACCTGTTCGCCGGACCAGGTGCCGTGTTCCCGCAGGATGCGGGTGATCTCCGCGCGCTGCCGCCGGTTCGCGGCATCCGTGGGCGAGAGCCGCTCCACCGGGGTGCCGATGAGTTCCTCGGCGGCATAGCCGACCAAATCGCCCATGGCCGGGTTGGCATAGGTGATGACAAAGTCGGGGTCCACCAGCAGCGTGGGCATGGCCGCCTGGCGCAAGGCCTCGCTGAGGAATTGCCGCTCCGCCTCAGCCCGCTTGCGCGCGGTGATATCGCGGTTGCTGCCGCTGCGGCCGAGATATTCGCCACCGACGCCATACATGGGGCGGCAATGGTGGGCGATCCAGCGCGGCGAGCCGTCCTTGTGGACGATGCGAAATTCCATCTCGCGTTCGTCGGCGTGTTCAACAGCTTCGAGATGGCGGCAATAGGCCGCGCGATCCTCGGCATGAATGATCTCGGCCATCAGATCGGGGTTCGCGAGGAAGTCCTCCGGAGCATGGCCGGTGTCATGTTCGCAGGCCGGCGAGACGTAGCGGTAGCGGCCATCCGGCCCGATCCAGAAGATGCAGTCGACGGCGTTCTCCGCCAGCAGGCGGTACTTGGCCTCCGAATCCCGCAGTGACATGTTGGCCGCCTCGGCGCGGGCCTGCGCGGCCAACGCGTCCTCCATCAGGTTCAGCGCCGCTACTCGCGCCTGACGCTGCTCGACCAGGGCGGCAGCCTGGCTCTCGCGCAGGGCCGTCTCGGCCTCCCGGCGGGCACGCCGTTCGGCGGCCCCCTCCAGGGCGCGCTGGATGGCGCTGGGCAGGCGGGTCAGGTTGTCCTTGAGCACGAAGTCGGTCAACCCCAGGTGCAGTAGTTCCACCGCGGTCTCCTCGCCAACGCTGCCGGACACCATGATTACCGGCAGTTCGGGATGGAGAGCGCGAATGCGCCGCAGCGTGGCGGCGAACACCATGCCCGGCACCTTGTAGTCGGACAGCACCAGATCCCAGGCACCGGGCAAGGCGGCGGCGAGTTGAGCGTCACTGTCGACACGCCGGCACTCGGCGGCTACGCCGTGGCTGTCCAGGTAGCGCCGCAACAACAGAAAATCGGCGCTGTCGTCCTCGATGACCAGCAGTCTCAGGGGCTCGCTCATGGCCTTGTCTTCATTTCATTGCGGGTCCGGGCGCGACGGGCTCGTTGATCGCCAACCAATAGATTCCCAGGTGCGCCACCACCTCGGCGAACTCGGCAAAATCCACCGGCTTGCGCACGAAGCTGTTGGCGCCGCCGAGATAGCCGCGCAGGCGATCCCGCTCATCGTCCGAGGAAGTGAGGATGACCACCGGCAGCAGCCGGGTGCGCGCGTCGGCGCGCAAGCGCTCCAGCACCTCCAGCCCGGACAGGCGCGGCAGACCGATGTCCAGCAGCACCACGGCGGGCAGGTCGGGCGCGTCGTGGCCGGCGAACTCGCCTTCCCGGAACAGGTAGTCCAGGGCCTGCTGGCCGTCGCGCGCCACATCGATCCGGTTGGACAGGTTGGCGCGGCGCAAAGCGCGCAGGGTCAGCATTTCATCCTGGGGGTTGTCCTCCACGAGGAGGATGGATTTCGCTTTCATGGGGCTATTCCCTGGCGCGGGCGGGCCGGCTCATGCCGCCTCCCCTGGCGCTTCGCCCAGGGTGAAGGAAAACACCGCGCCCCGGCCGGGCTCGCCGTGGGCCTCGATGCGGCCGCCGTGGCGGTGGACGATGCGCTGAACCGTGGCCAGGCCGATGCCCATGCCGGGAAACTCCTCCTGCCGGTGCAGGCGCTGGAACGGCTGGAACAGACGAGCGGCATGGGCCATGT
The DNA here is from genome assembly GCA_903918705.1 of uncultured Pseudomonadota bacterium. Lineage (GTDB taxonomy): Bacteria > Pseudomonadota > Gammaproteobacteria > Burkholderiales > Thiobacillaceae > PFJX01. The sequence continues at coordinate 6,214 of CAIXFP010000409.1, read as the reverse complement.
CGAAGCCGGCGCCGTTGTCGGCGACGCAGAACCAGTGTCCGCCGCCGCGCGCCTCGGCGTAGACGCGAAGGCGCGGCGCCGCCGTCCGGGCCGTGTACTTCCAGGCATTACCCAGCAGGTTGCTCAGCACCACCTCCAGCATCCTGGCATCGCCGCGCGCTTCCAGGCAATCGGCGACTTCCCAGGCCACGGTCCGATCCGGTTCGCCGCGCGCCAGGTCGGCCAGGAGCCGCCGCGCCATCCCGGAAAGATCGATCAGATCATGGTTCATGCCGCCGCGGGTGCTGCGCGACAGGGTCAACAGCCCGTCAATCAGTTCGCCCATCCGGCGGCTGGCCAGGGCGATCTGCTCCAGGTACGTCCTGGCCTCGCCCCCCAGTTGCCCGGCGAAATCTTCCACCAGGGCCTGGGCAAAGCCGCTCATCGCGCGCAGGGGTGCGCGCAGGTCGTGAGAGACGGCATAGGCGAAGCTGTCCAGCTCCCGGTTCGCGGCGCTCAGTTCCGCGGTGCGCTCGGCCACGCGCCGCTCCAGGCTGGCGTTGAGACGGCGCAGTTCCTCCAGCGTGCGTCGCCGCGCCGCCACCAGCCCGTCCACCCGCGCCAGCAGTTCATCCACCGCGAAGGGCTTGGCGAGGTAATCCTGCACGCCCTCGCGCAGCATGCGCACGCGCAGTTCGTCGTCGGCGCGGGCGGTGAGCATGACGATGGGCACGTCCGGCAGGAAGGGCCGCAGTGCCGCCACCATCTGGTCGCCACTCATTTCGGGCATCATCACGTCGCTGAGGATCAGGTCCGGCCGCAGCGCCCGCGCCTGCTCCAGGCCCTGCCTGCCGTCAAAGGCGCGGGCGACGCGGTAGCGGGGGCGCAGGGCGGAGGCGATGTAGGCGTTCATGTCCGGGTTGTCCTCCACCACCAGGACCAGGGCCGCCGCCTCGCCCTCATCGCCGGCGGCCACGGCCAGCGGCGTCGCGCGCAATTCGTCGACACCCTGCTGGTCGATGACCGGATCGATCCGGCTGGCTTCCTCATGCACGACCGCGCCGGCCGGCGCCCGCGTGGGCAGCCGCACGGCAAAGCGGGCGCCACCGCCGGGGGCCTCGTCCACCGTGGCGCTTCCCCCGTGCAGTTCCGCGAACTGCTTGACGATGGCCAGCCCCAGGCCGGTACCGCCGTGGTGCCGCGCGGACCCGCCTTCCACCTGGCGGAAGCGCTCGAACACCGCCGCGCGCAGCTCGGCCGGCACGCCGGGGCCGTTGTCCGCCACCTCGATCACGGCGTCAGATCCGTCCGCGCGCAGGGTGAGGGCGATGGAACCGCATTCCGGGGTGAACTTGAAGGCGTTGGAGAGCAGGTTGAGCAGGATGCGCTGCACCTTCTCCGCGTCCGCCTCGGCCTCCAGCGCGGGCGCTTCGACCCGGTAGGCGATGCCCTTCTCCTCCGCCAGGGAAGCGAAGTGGGCGCCCATCAGCCGGGTCAGAAGCCCCAGATCGCTCCGGGCGTAGTCCACCCCCATGTGGCCGGACTCCAGCTTGGCGGCGTCGAGCAGGTCGCTGACCTGGCGGTAGAGCAGGCGCGCGTTGCGCAGCATCATCTCGCTTTCCCGGCGCAGGTCCTCCGGCAGACCGGGCTGCGCCAGGCGCCGCGCCAGGGGGCTCAGGATCAGGGTCAGGGGAGTGCGCAGTTCGTGGCTGACGTTGGCGAAGAACTGGGTCTTGAGTGCGTCCAGTTCCAGGGTCTTTTCGTACAGCCGGGAAATCTTCTCGTTGGCGGCGCGGGTTTGTGCCAGGGCCGCGGCGGTGCTTTCCTGGGCCCGGCGCAGCCGCTCCTGGGTGTCGCTGAACAACCCGCCCATGATCAGGAACAGGAGCACCGACCAGAAGTTGTTGGGGTTTTCCATGGCCCAGCTCATTTGCGGCGGGATGAAGAAATACCAGACGATGCCGGCGGACAGCACCGTGCTGGCCAGGCCGCCGCGCAGGCCGCCCAGGCGGGCGCTGAAAAACACCGTGGGGAAGAACAGGAACCAAACGAAGGGCTTGATCCAGGGCCACAGCAGCCACTGCGCCGCCAGCGCCAGGAAGGGCAACAGGAGGGACAGGAGCAGGCGCGGGTTCATGGCGTCGGGCCGGATCCCGGCGGTGCAGCCAGGACCGAGACGGCGTGCACGGCAAGGACGGGCCGCCTAGGCATCGGGCTGCTCCAGAAAGGCCAGGGGATAGGGCGCCTCCCGCCCGAGCTGGCGGCTGAGTTCGTTGACCTGCTTTTTCAGCTCGATCATGTCCAGTTCGCGGCCGATGCCGGCGCGGTTGAAGCGTTCCAGTTCCGCGTTGCGGGCGCGCAACTCCGTCTCGGCGGCCTTGACGGCGGTGATGTCGCGGGCGATGCCGAGCACGCCGACCAGGCGCCCGGCGCCGTCCCGCACCGGGGTCTTGAGGGGTTGCAGGATTTCCCGGTGACCGTCGGCGAAGCTGACCTCCCCCTCGACCTCGGCTACAGGCTGGCTCGCCGCGAGAGCGGCGCGGTCGTTGGCGCGGAAGTACTCGGCCAGCTCACGGGGGAACAGGTCGAAGTCGGTCTTGCCGAGGAGGGCTGCCTCCTGGGCGCCCACGAGGGATTCAAAACGCGGGTTGCAGGCCAGGTAGACGCCCTCGCCGTCCTTCAGCCAGACCAGGTCGGGGATGGCGTCCAACAGGGTGCGCAGGCGTTCGCTCAGGTCGCTCAGAGCAATCTCGGTTTTCTTGTGCTCGGTGATGTCCATGGAAATACCGTGCCAGACGATGCTGCCACCCTCCTCTTCCCGAGGCATGGACCAGCCCTCCATCCAGCGCTCACCCTTGGCCGGGTGCAGGTAACGGTAGATATCGTGCCAGGCTGTCATGGTGCGCGCGGATTCCGCCACCCGCTCGGCCACCTGCTTCACGTCGTCGGGATGGACGCGGGCATAGAAAGGCGTGGCGTCTTCCGCCACGTCCTCCGGCGTCAGGCCGAACTGGTCGACGATGGCCGGGCTGGCATAGGGCATGCAACTGGAACCATCCGGCCGCAGTTTCCAGGAACAGATCAGGCCCGGCGCGCTGATGGCAATGAGGTTCAACCGGTCCAGCACGGCCAGGCGCTCGCGCAGCGCCTGTTCCACCGACTTGCTCGCGGTGATGTCGCGGGAAATGCCAAAACTGCCGATGACCGTGCCGTGCTCGTCCCGCAGCGGCCCTTTGGTGGCCAGGAAGATGCGCGGGCCGTCCGGGGTGTCCAGGCTTTCTTCCCGCGTGATGGGACGGTTATCGCTGACCACCTGGCGGTCGATGGCCAGCAGGACTTCGGCCTGTGCGGCGGGAAACAGGGCCAGGTCATCCTGGCCCAGCACCTCGTCGACCGTCTTACCGACGAAATCGCAGGCGGCGCGGTTGAACAGGATGTAGCGGCCGTCCAGATCCTTGGCGAAGATGGCGTCGTCAGAGTTGTCGACGATGGCGGCCAACAGGCGCAGGGCGCGCTGGCGATCGGTCTGTGCCTGCCGCGCGGCGGCGGCGCCGCGGCTCGTCAGGCGGCGCAGCAGCCCGTAGAGCAGCAGCGAGGTGACCAGCACGAAGGCGCCGCCCTTTAGGGTGCTGGCCAGGGTGATGCGGGCGGGATCGTCGAACCGCCATGCCACCAACAGGTCGGAAACGCCGACCCACAACCCGGCCAGGACCGCATAGGCCAGGACAATGCGCGAAATGGCGGCGGGCAGGCCGTTACCGGGACTGTTCGAGAGGGAATGCGGGTCTGGGGCGGGCATGGCGAAGCCGCGGCGTAAGAGATCAGGTGGCGTCCGAATGGCGGCGGGCGATGTCGGCGAATACCGCGAAGTCGGCGAGAAAGACATCAGTGATGACCGGGTCGAAGTGGCTGCCGCGCCCGGCGGCGATGATCTCGCGCGCCGCTTCCAGGGACATGGGCGGCTTGTAGACGCGCACCGAGATCAGCGCGTCGAACACGTCGGCCAGGGCCATCAGCCGCGCCGACAGGGGGATGGCTTCGCCCGCGAGGCCGTCCGGGTAGCCGCTGCCGTCCCATTTCTCGTGGTGCCAGTGGGCGATTTCCTTGGCCAGGGCGAGGAATTCCACCGGCCGGGTGGCATCCCGTTCCGCCATTTCGATGGCCTCGCTGCCCAGGCGCGAGTGGGTGCGCATGATCACCCATTCCTCCGGGGTCAAGGGACCGGGTTTCAGCAAGATGGAATCCGGAATGCCCACCTTGCCGATGTCGTGCAGGGGCGCGGAGCGGCCCAGCAACTCGATGTAACGATCCGAGAGGATTTCACCGTTGTCGGGGCGGCGGCGCAGGAGCTGGGCCAGTTCCACCACATAGGCCTGGGTGCGCAGGATGTGGTTGCCGGTTTCCGGGTCGCGGGTTTCCGCCAGGTGGGCCAGGGCGCGAATGCTGACGGCCTGGGTGAGATCGTTCTCCTCCATGCGCCGCGAGATTTCCGCCTCCAGCCAGCGATTCTGGTCGGCGAGCCGGTCCCGCGACAGCTTCAGTTCCAGTTGCGTGCGCACCCGGGCCAGGACGATGGGGGGCACGAGGGGCTTGGTCATGTAATCCACCGCCCCCACGTCGAGGCCATGCAATTCGGCGTCAACGCTGTCCATGGCGGTGACGAAGATGACCGGAATCTCCGCCGTGGCCGGGTCGCCGCGCAGGCGCGCGAAGACGTCGTAGCCATCCATGCCCGGCATCATCACGTCGAGCAGGATCAGGTCCGGACGCGGCCGGCTGTGGGCGATGCGCAGGGCTTTCTCGCCGGAGGTGGCGGCCCGCACCCGATAGTGGGGCAGCAGCAGATCGCTGAGAACGGAAAGGTTCTCCGGCGAGTCGTCGACGATCAGGATGGTGAACTGTTCTGGGTCCGGCATGGCTTCCTCGAAACGCTCGCGGTCTCGCTTCCCGCGCCGGCGGGAAGGGGCATCGCGGATGGGGAGTTATCGGCCGGATTGCCGATTTATTGAGGGGAGCGCCGAAAAAAGTGGCGCTACGCCGCCGCCGGGGCGGTCGCGGCCGAGAGGCCGCTCCTACAGGCGCCGCAGGATCGCCAGGGCAGCGTCGAATTCGTAGCGCTCCACCGCATCCGCCAGGGCGGCGTGGCGCTCGCCCAGGCACGCGCGCAACGACGTTTCATGGTCGCGCAGGTAAGGCACGGCGCGGGTATCGGAATGCACCAGCAGGGCTTCCAGGTCGTCCAGCAACCCGGGCGCGGGCGCCCCGGATTCGGCCACGGCCACGACCGGCAAGGCGGCGATGTGGCCCAGGGCGGTGGCCAGTTCCCGCTCCAGGGCGGCGGCGGCCGCCTCCACGCCGGCCTCCCGGTCCAACGCCTGTTCCAGCTCCCGCGCCCGGTCGCGCAGGCCGTTCAGTCCCAGAGTCGCCGCCGTCCCCTTGAGGGCGTGGGCGAATTGCCGGGTGGCGTCCTTCTCGCCCGCCGCGAGCCCCTGGCGCAGTCGCTCGCCATCGCCGCCGTGGGACGCGGCAAAGCGGGCCAGGAGGCGGCGGGCCTTGTCGGCCTGACCACCGACGCTGAGCAGACAGCGTTGCGGGTCGAAACCGGGCCAGGCGGCCAGGGCGGCGGATACGGCCGCCGGCGCGGAAGCCGGCCGGGCGGCGACCAGGGCGGCGCTCTCCGGCAGCCATTTGAGCAGGGCGGCGTAGAGTACATCCGGGTCCACCGGCTTGGGCACGAAATCGTTCATGCCGGCGGCCAGACAGGCCGCGCGATCGGCGTCGAAGGCATTGGCGGTCATGGCCAGGATAGGCACTCCGGCGCGCGCTGGCAGGGCGCGGATCGCGCGTGTCGCCTCCAGGCCGCCCATCCTGGGCATTTGCATGTCCATCAGGATCAGGTCGTAGGCGTTCGCGCCGGCCTTTTCCACAGCCTCCAGCCCGTCGTTCGCGGTTTCCACGCTCAAACCGACCTCATGCAGCAGCTCCAGGGCCACTTCCTGGTTGACGGCGTTGTCTTCCACCAGCAGCACCCGCGCCCTGGCAAGTTTGCGCAGTGCGTCCGTTGCAGATGCCGCGGGCCGCATGCCACCGTGGCTACGATCCAGTCGGGCGGTGAACCAGAAGGTGCTGCCCTGGCCCAATGTGCTCTCCACTCCGGCCTCGCCGCCCATCAATTCAGCCAGGCGTCTGGTGATGGCCAGCCCCAAACCGGTGCCGCCATGCTGGCGCGTGGTCG
>CAIXFP010000408.1 GCA_903918705.1 uncultured Pseudomonadota bacterium | reverse complement strand
CGAACACCGTGGCGGTGACCATGTAGAACGGCAGATGGCGCCCGGCGATGGCGAAGTCGCGGGTGTTGTGGACCCGGGTGGCGGCCCACAGGCCGATGCCCACGGAGACCACCCAATAGAGAATGACGAACCAGAGCAACATGGCGGGAAACCTGGCTTGAGCGAAAACGGCGCGATTATCGGCGATTTGGCGCGCTTTCCCAGAGTAGCGCCGGCGCTACTCCACCCGTCCCCTGAACTCCCGCACCACGTGCAGTTGCCGGCGCGACACCGGCAGCTTCTCCGGCCAGTTCTTGAGCAATGCGTGCCAGGCGGTCTCGCCGCCGGCGTCGCTGCGCTCAAAACCCGCCAGATGGCCGCGCGCCACCAGGCAGTTGCGGTGCAGGCGGAGGAAATCGCCGGCGAATTCTTCCTCCAGTTTCACCAGGGATTCGTCCAGCAGGTATTCCCGCTCCCGGGTGCGGGCGGTGACGTAGCCCTGCTCGGCACGCAGGTAGAGCACGTCGGCCACCGCTACCTGCAGCACGCGCAGGCGCTCCAGCACGGTGAAGCGGGTGCGGCGTGGCGCCAGGCCGGCGGCACTCTCCGGCGGCAGCGGCCGGATCCGGCTCAGGGCGTCCTTGAGGCGCGCCAGCCGTACCGGCTTCAGCAGGTAATCGACGGCGCGCAGTTCGAAGGCGGCGATGGCGTGCTCGTCGTGGGCGGTGACGAAGATGACGGCCAGCGACAGCCCCAGGGCGCCGATATGGCGAGCCGCTTCGAGACCGCTCATGCCGGGCATCTGGATGTCCATGAGGATGACATCGGCCGGGGTATCGAGGGCGCGCTCCAGCGCCTCGCCGCCGTTGCTGGCCTCGGCCACCACTTCCAGGGGCATTTCTCCGTTGATGTCGTTGAGCAAGCTGCGCAGGCGGCTGCGCGCCAGGGGCTCGTCATCGGCAAGGAGGATCCTGAGCGGCATGGTCAACTGTGGCGCCGGCGCCCCGCCGGCTCGTTCGTCTGATCAGAGTGACAAAGCCGGCGGGGCGCCGGCGCTACAGTAGACGTCATGGGTTCCGCCCCGCCGCCAGCGTCTTCAGCGGCATCACCACCTGCACGTGGAATTCGCCGCCGGCTTCGTGGGTGGACAGGCGCGCCTCGGCGTCGAAATGCAGCCCTAAGCGCTCGCGGATGTTGGACAGGGCCATGCTGTTGCCGGGGCGTAGCGCGGTGCCCACGGGATTGCGCACCACCATGTGCAGTTGGTGGCCTCGGGCGAAGATGTCGATACCGACGCGGCCGCCCAGTGGATTGGGTTCAATGCCGTGGTAGACGGCGTTTTCCAGCAGCGGCTGCAACAAGAGGGTGGGCACCAGGGCGCCGGGCGGGGCGTGGTCGGTACGCCACTCGACCCGCAGTCGCTCTCCCAGACGCAGGGCTTCCAGGTCGAGGTAGGCGCGGGCCAGATCCAATTCGCGAGAGAGCGGTGACAGTTCCCGGCTGTCGGCCATCAGAACCCGATAGAGGTCGGCCAGATTCTCCAGGGCGGCCTCCGCCCGCGCCGGCTCGGAGCGAATCAGGGAGATCACGCTGTTGAGACTGTTGAACAGGAAATGTGGCCGGATACGCGCCTGCAGCGCCTGTAGGCGCGCTTCTGGCAGGGCCGGGGAAATCCGCCGCGCGCGCCAGTCCTGCCAGGCCAGCAGGGCCAGGGTGATGCAGGCGGCAAGCAGGCCGGTGCGCGTCAGGCTGCCGGCGACGGCGTCGGGATACTGGATCTCCAGGAGCACGCGCCACAGCACGGCGCTGCTCCCCGCCGCCAGCACGGCCACCACCGCGCCCTGGTTGGGCGGGCTCTGGGCCAGCCACGGCCCGATCAGGAACAGCAGCAGCAGGGTGATCAGCAGGGGGGGCTGCAGGATGGCCGCATACCCCAGG
>CAIXFP010000407.1 GCA_903918705.1 uncultured Pseudomonadota bacterium | reverse complement strand
CGCGCACCTCGGCTGACTTGCGGGCACTGTCGGACGCCGTGCGCCCGACTGTCTTGGCGGTCTTGGGCATCGATGCTCAGTGGGCGGTGGCACTCCAGGACGGGTGGATTGACTCTGTTTTCAAGTTGTGTCAGCAGGCGTCCTGGGTACTGGACACGAACCTCAGTCAGAGGTTGCTTACGGCGGCGCGCATTCAGTCCCTCGCTTTCTTGCGTGGGATTCGGACGTCGTCTCCCAACGCCCCGACGTCATCCCGTGCGAGGATGGCTTCGCTCCTTTCGCCGGCCGAGTTTCACGCGTGCGAGGTGACTCTGCGGGTTTCAGGACGAAGCTTTGATGACATCGAGTGGACCGGGTCTTCGTGGACGCTGCGGCCCGCCGGTGCCGGCACTGGCGGTGCTGGAGGCGCCCAGGCGGGCGGCACAGCGGGGGGCAGCGCGGTCTGCGGCGGGGGTGGGTCCAGCTCTGGGACCACCGCCTCAACGCTGTCGACTGTCAGCGGTTTTTCATCGGTGTCGCACCTCGGGGCGGATGCCGGTCGGGCCGCGCTGCTCAGAAAGTACGAGAAGGAATATCGCAGCTTGGCATTTGATCCATATCTGCTCATGACCCCGGCCGAGAATGCGGAAGTCAAGCAGCGGGTCAAGGCGGCGGCGGGCACGAAGCGGGAACGGGCCTGGGAGGGCGAGCCGGACGCGGACAGTGACGCACTCCCGCCTATCCCGCTGTCGTCCTTCCCTTGGAACCAGTCTCTCGCGGCGCTTCCTAGCCACACGATGGCGATGCTGGGGCGGTTCCTTCGCATCGCCACGACGTTTTGGAATCAAAAGTTTTCCGACTCTATGACCTCTGTCCTGTTTGCCCAGCACTCGTCGGAGATCACGAAGCTCTACAACGAGTTTCTGGTAGCTTCGAGGGGTGATTTTGCAGCGGCTGTGTGCTTGATGCCGCGGATGCTGGCATATGCGGGGGTGGTGATGAAAGCAGTGGTGCAGGATGCGCACGCGCGGGCGTGCCAGTTCCCAGAGTCGGGCTTCTTCGCCTCGATGTATTCCAAGCGGGAGGCGCAGGTACTGGAGCTGGACCACTTTGTGGAGGAGATCCTGAAGCGTGTTACCAACGACACGTCGTCACTCCCGTCGGAAGTGCGGGCGGCGGTTGTGGTGGGCATGTACCAGGAGTTTTTCGGCGGGTGGATGGCGTCCTCCTTTTCGGGTGCCTACTGCGACGCCGTGCGTGCGCGGTGGACCGAGATCAAGCAGACCGGCGTCGCCTCGCCGGTCTCAGACGGCGGGGGGTCGCAGCGGCAGTCAACGGGCGCGCGCTCGACGTCGCCGCCGGGCGGCGGCGCTGCCGGACGATCCGCGGGAGGCGGGGCGGCAGGCGGTGCGGCAGGCGGCCAGTTTGGGCAGGAATTCCGGCGCACCATCCCGTGCGCCATCGACGTGGTGGGGGACACCTTGGGGGTCGCTGCGGCTGCAGCATGCGGCGCGTGCCTCCCCCGTGGGCGCCATCATCACGGCGCGGATTGCCCCAAGCGGTGGGGCAGGCTTCTCGCAGGGATGGGCAAGGGCCCGCTTCCCGGCTTCAACATGGATGGCACTCGGGATGAGAGTGCGTGGAGGGGAAATAAGGAACCAATCAAGGCAACGATCGAGGCTTGGATAGCAATGTTCAAGGACCACACCATTTGGAACGGCGCGGCGCCGAACCCTGCGGGTGTCCCCGGAGCTCCAACACTGGATGATTTCCAGCTGCAGCTCTCTCGGGCACCCAAGAAGCCATGAGTCAACGGTGGTGGGCAGGGGGTTCTTCAGCAGCGTATGAAGACCCCGGTCCCCTGGCGGTTTCCATTGATCCGGCCCCGCTAGCGCCTGGTTTCACAGTGTCTTTGCTCTCTTCGCGTTACTTGTTCTTGTGTTCAGTTCCTTTTTCAAATCAAATTTCAGTTCTTCTCTCGGATTTCGACGTTCAGCATCCGCTGGGTTCACCGCTTGGCGTGGAATTCGGTGGCGGCGGCGGCGGCTCCTCGTCTGG
>CAIXFP010000406.1 GCA_903918705.1 uncultured Pseudomonadota bacterium | reverse complement strand
CGGTCCTCGAAGTTACCCAGGGCGGAATCCTTGTCCAACACGGTCACACCACGCTGGTTGCGCGGGGTGTTCATGAAGTGTCCGAGGAACATTTCGGTGGACGGGATCACGTAACGGCCGGAACGGTCGTCATAGTTATGCAGGACGTCCTTCCAGCTCGAGGTGCCCATATCCTGACCATGGTGCTCTTTGTACTCGTGGCCGGTTTCGACCCATTTGCGCACCATGTCCCAGTGGGCCACATCGACCTTGGGCCGCTTGGCGGCATCCTCGCCCTTGAAGAAGGCATCAATCCCTTCGGCACAAATACGGGCATGGCCGATGGCGGTAGTCAGCAAATGGGGACGAATCACGTCACCAGCGACAAAAACGTTCGGCTTGTTGGGGAAACGATACGACTTGTCGGTCTTGACCAGGCCGTTATTGTTGTTGAAACTTTCCAGCCCGGTGAAATCCACCGCCTGGCCGATGGCGGAGACGATCAGGTCGCCGGTAATGTCGAACTCGGTGCCTTCCTTGATCTTGGTCTCCTTGCCGACCACTTCAAACTGAGCAACACGAAGTGCGGTGGCGCGACCATCGGCGCCCTTCACCACAGCGATGGGGGTGACGCCGCCGATGATCTCGATGCCTTCAGCCTTGGCCTGCTCGACTTCGTGCTTGCTGGCAGCCATCTTGTCGACGGTGGCGCGGGAGATCAGCACCACCTCGACGCCCATGCGGGCGGCGATGGACGACACGTCGTGAGCGGTATGGCCAGCCAGAACCATCTCCGGCAAGTCGCTGGTGGAAGCGTTGGTGATCTTGCCGAGACGGCGGGCAACGGTCGCCACGTCGATGGAAGTGTCACCACCTCCGATGACCACCACCTTGTTGCCGACGTGCTGCAAACGGCCTTCATTGAAGGCGCGCAGGAAAGCGGTAGCTGGAACGCAGTTGGGCGCGTCGGCGCCTTCGACGGGCAGAGTACGACCACCCTGAGCACCCAGGGCAATCAGGATGGCGTCGAATTCCTGCTCGATCTGGGCCATCGGCACATCAGTGCCGATACGAGTGTTGAGGCGTACATCGACGCCCATGTCGATGATGCGCTTGATCTCGCCGTCGAGGACTTCGCGCGGGGTGCGGAAGCCCGGGATGCCGTAACGCATCATGCCGCCAAGTTCGGCGTGATCGTCAAATATGGTGCAGCCATGGCCCATGCGGCGTAATTGATAAGCAGCGGCCAGACCGGCGGGTCCGCCGCCAACAATGGCAACCTTCTTGCCGGATTCGGCTTCAGGCTTGGCAAAAGTCATGTTGTTGGCCAGCGCCCAGTTGCCGATGAAGTGCTCAACCGAGTTGATGCCGACGTTCTCTTCCACCTGGTTACGGTTGCAGCCGGATTCGCACGGTGCCGGGCAGACCCGGCCCATAACGGCGGGGAAGGGGTTGGCACTGGTCATGCGACGGAAGGCATACTCCTGCCAGGTCACTCCACCGGTGGGCTTCTCGATACCGCGCACGATGTTCAGGTAGCCACGAATGTCTTCGCCGGCCGGACAGGAACCCTGGCACGGGGGGGTTGAATGCACGTATTCCGGGCACTTGTGGGTCCAGCTCGCCTGGAAAATCTTTTCCTGGGAACGGCGGTAGTTCGCTTCCGTTTCGCCGTCCTTGTAACGGCGCCACGTGACACCTTCAGTCTTCTTTACGTCTTTGGAAGTGACCGACATCTTCGCTCTCCTATCTCAAGAATCGTGCGGCAATACCGCTTTGGGCAATACGCCTGTGTTACAACAAATTAACTCAAATGCATTACGACCCGAGGGTCGGCTCGCCTCAATCCAGCTTGATGGCAGTGCTGACAAGCTGATGCACACCACCGACCATGCTCCGGTCGAAACCATAATATGGAAGCACCTTGGTGAACTGTGCCTTGCAGATCGCGCAGATCAGGGCCAGGAAGTTCACTTTGTCCGACTGCACCACGTTGTTGAATGCATTCATCCGCGGCAAAGCACCCTTCACACGCAATTCGATCAGATCGTCGGTCAACACACCGCCACCGCCACCGCAACAGAAGGTGCCCTCGCCGATGGTTTCCGCAGCCATATCGTGGAAATTGTTGACTACAGCCATGATGATGCTGCGCGGGATGGTGAACTGGCCGCCTGGCTCGTCACCCATGCGCGAACCGCGCGCGACGTTGCAGGAATCGTGGAAGGTGACAACGCGGTCATCGTTCGCCGACTTGTCGAATTTGAGCCGGCCCTGCTGGATCAGATCCCAGGTGTATTCGCAGATGTGCATGGGCTGCTTGTAACGGGGATCCAGTTGCTGCTGCAGTTCGATCGAGAAGGGATCGTCACCGCCAAAACCGATGCCGGTCAGGGTATTCCAGAAACTGTAGGCGACCCGCCAGGCATGGCCGCACTCGCCTACGATGATCCGCTTGACGCCGAGTTCCAACGCGGCATCGCGGATACTCATGGCTATAGTCCGCATTTGTTCATAGCTGCCATTGAACAAGCCGAAGTTGCCCGCCTCGGAGGCCTTCGACGAGAGCGTCCAGGAAGCTCCGGCGGCGTGGAATACTTTCGCGTAGCCTATTAGAGATTCCACATGGGGCTCGGAAAAGAAATCTGCCGAGGGGGTAACCAGCAGGATTTCCGCGCCTTTTACGTCGAGTGGCATTTTCACAGCCACGCCAGTATCCGCCTCGATGTCCTCCTCCAGGCCGAGCAGGGTGTCTTCCAAAGCGGGGCCGGGCAAGCCTAGGTTGTTGCCGATTTTCTGTACCTTGGTAAGAATTTCGGACAAATACTTCAGGCCCATGCCCACTGTATTGAGGATTTCGCGGCCGGCCATGGTGATTTCCGCGGTGTCGATGCCATAAGGGCAGTAGACAGAACAGCGGCGGCATTCGGAACACTGATGGTAGTAACTGTACCAGTCGTCTAGGACTTCAGGCGTGAGATCCCTGGCGCCTACCAGCCACGGTGCAATCTTTCCGGGCAGAGTGAAATAGCGGCGATACACCTGACGCATCAAATCCTGTCGTGCCACCGGCATGTTCTTCGGATCTGCGGTGCCGAGAAAATAATGGCACTTGTCGGTACAGGCGCCACAATGCACGCAGGCATCCATGAACACGCGCAGGCTGCGGTATTTGCCGAGTAATTCACCCATGCGATTGATCGCACGGTCATGCCAGTCATCAGTCAATTTCCAGGGGTAACCCAGGAATGTCTGGGTGACCTCGGCAGCCGGAAAGGACCTGACGTGTGCCATCGACCCTTCCTTGATCTTGGGGACGTCGGTGTATTCCGTCAGCTTGGGAACTTCAAATTCAGGACCAGCCACAGTTGCTCCTTGCGTCTCGGGTAAGCATGCCTAGATGTCTTGGGCCCAAGGGGCTCTTTCGTCTCAATGACTTAACTCATTTGCGCTCTGCGGCAGCCGCCCATGGGGCAAGCTGGCGTGTCTCGCGCGGGTTGTCTGCCTGATTGCGAGTCGGGCTGAAGAAGATACCCGGCGCGTGCAGTAACTTGCTGATGGGGAAAATTATCATCAGCAACGCAACAAGAGTGAGGTGAATCAGCAGTGGGCCATCGGTTGGCACCGGATGCCAGTCGAAAGTGATCAGTCCAAGCGCGAAAGCCTTGAGCTCGACCACATCGGTATGCACCACAAAAGTGGTCATCATCCCGGTCGCGCCGATACCAATCAGCAATGCCAGCATGAGGTGGTCAGATGGCGTCGAGATATAGCGAACACGATCCACCAGAAATCGGCGCGACCACAAGCCGAGTAATCCGGCGATCATGGCAAAGCTGGCATATTTACCGAAGGGCTGAATAAATGTAATGAACTCGCACGGCTCACCGACGAAGTAGCGCACATGACGCAGGAGAACCAGGGCGAGGCCGCCATGGAACATGTAGCCAAAAATCCAAATCCATTTATTGGATTTGAAAAGTGACTCGAACAGGATGACCTCACGCGCCATCCGCATCACTACGCCGCTCTGGGTAGTGGGCGCTGGGGTAGTAGGGATCTTTAATGGGGCCGGAGTTCGGCTGTATTCGGCAATCCGGTAGACCAATCCGCCGATCAGCATGAGCGCGGCAAAGTAGTACAGGCCAATGTAGAAAAGCGTCAACGCATTCATCCGTCTTACCTACGTTCAAGAGTGGTGAGTCGAGAGTCGAGAGCCCACTATGACCATACCAAGGCACAGTTGGCTCTCGACTCTCGGCTAGTTTACAAACAGCCGAGAACTCGCCCGGGGCGAGAGCCCCGGTCGGACAGCAGGATCAGATACAGCCGGTCGGCTTGGGCAGACCAGCGATTTTGCAAGCCTGCTTGGCGGGTCCATAAGGGAACAACTCATACAGATATTTGTTGTTGCCTTTGTCCGGACCCAGCTTCTTGGCTATCGCCTTGGTCAGCACGCGCACAGCGGGAGCGATTTGATACTCTTCGTAATACTCACGCAGGAAGTTGATCACTTCCCAGTGGCTCTCCGTCAGATCAACCTTTTCTTCCTGCGCCAGATACCCGGCGATGTCCTGGTTCCAATCGGCCAGATTGGTCAGATAGCCTTCCTCGTCAACTTCAAAAGATTTGCCGGCAACTTCAACCATAGGCATAGCGTTACTCCTTAGAAAAAAATTACAACCAGGACTGGAGGTTGCTGTGTTCCGCAACCAGATCCACAAAACCGCTGTAGTCCACCACTGTGACACCATCCAGAATGCGATCGGCAATGCCGCGTGCCTGGAGGTCGGCCCCCAGAGCATAGACCTTGATATTGGCCATCGCCCCCTGGACCTTTGTCTCCACGCTGCAACCTCTGGTGGCGCCGTATACGCCATCCTCGATCAGCAGCACCGCGGAACCCTTGCTCGCCAGACGAAGACAGCTCTCCAGGGAGTTGCGGTCGAACGGCGATTTGTTAACGATATGCAACATCTCATCTCTCCCTTAGAAGCTGATCACGACGTCTTGACCAGCCATGAGCTCAGCCATTTCTGCGGAGGAAACCACTTGCACATCCACCAGCAGGTCATCTTCGGAGAGGCCTCGGGATTCCAGGGACTCCCGCTCGACATACAATTTCTCGATGTCGTAACCTTCCAGTGCACGATAGGTCGGCGAGAAGTTCTTTTGGCCCAACGCCTTGGTGTCCTGGCCCTTTTTGAGCTCGTACACACCATCGTCGACAAAGGCCAGGCTGACATCTTGCTCGAAGGCGGCAGAAATCAGCACGACCTCCAGGCCTTCCAGCGCATAAATCGTGCCGTAGGGCGCCTTGCGGTTCACGAACATGAATTTCTTGATGACGCCTTCTTCTTCCATCATCTCATCGCTCATCTCAAACCCCTTAATCACCAAACGTCACGAGGCGGTCGCACTGGATGCCGGCTTCGACCAACTGGCCCAGACCGGAAATCCGGAAACCCTCGGCGAGATTGTCGGCATCCTTACCCTGCCGCTTGGCCTCGTTCGCGTCCATGATCCCGCGACGCTGAGCTGCGGCGATACACACCACCAGATCTAGGTTGTGTTGCTTGGCCAGGTCGGTCCAGCGATTGACGATATTGCGGTCATCGCGCGGCGGCTCGGTCAGGCGGGTCGCATTGTTGACGCCGTCGTGGTAGAAAAACACGCGATAAATCTCGTGTCCCTTATCGATAGCGGCCTTGACGAAGTTGTAGGCGCTGTCGGAGGCCTGATGGGTGTAAGGCCCTTCGCTTACTAATACACCGATCTTCATTTATATATCCCTATCTCCGAATATCCGAGAGTAACCGGCCCCGCATCCTTTGGGGCCGGGTTCATCAGAAGCGGATGTGTGTGGAAGCGTTCAGAGTGGTACGGGAACCACGCCAGTTGTCGATGTGATACTTGGTGAACGGCAATCCGGTCTTTTCAAAGAATGCAGGCCAGCCGATCCGGTCAATCCAGTCGTTCATACGCTCCCAAGGACGACCATCAGCCTTGTAGGCTGCCAGGATGGTCTTGACAACCTGACTGACCTCAGGCCACCGCGGCGGGTTGTTCGGGATACCCGCAGCCACAAGCTTGTGGAACGTGGGCTTGGAACGTGCGTTGGAGTTCTTTCCGCCAACCCAGATCGCAAACTTGGAATGCACGGGATCTTTGATCTGCTTGGGGGGGCACGGGGGGAAACAGGCACCGCAGCAGATGCATTTCTTCTCATCGACTTCCAGAGAAGGCTTGCCGTTGATCAGGGCGGGACGGATCGCGGCCACCGGGCAACGCGCCACGACGGTGGGACGCTCGCAGACGTTGGCGACCAGATCGTGGTTGATCTTGGGCGGCTTGGTATGCTGGATGACGATGGCG
>CAIXFP010000405.1 GCA_903918705.1 uncultured Pseudomonadota bacterium | reverse complement strand
TTCTGGGCACCGGCGACTTGTCCGGCATGGTGACCGGAGAGATGCCGCTGGCTTCCTTGACGTAAACCCAGGTGTTGTTCTCCACGCGATACACGTGCACCACGGAGAAGCCCCAATCCGGCGCCACCACGCTGTAGCAGGTGTTGGCGTAGTAGGGCACCGGCAGCGGCAGGCCATTCATCTTGGCGACGATGGCGCCCACCGCCACCTTGGCCTGGGTCATGGCCATGTGGGCGGATTTCGGGAAACCGTTGTTGGTGGCCAGTTCGCCGCCGACGCAGGAGTCGCCGATCACGTAAATGTCGGCCTGGCTCTTGGATTCCATGCTCTCGGGCTTGACCTCGCACCAGTGGGTCTTGAAGGTGGCCAGGCCCAGATCACGGGCCACTTTGCCGGCATGGTGCGGCGGGATGATGTTGATGACATCGGCCTTTTGCTCGCCGAAGCCGGTGTAGACGGTCTTGCTGGCGGGGTCGACCTTGACCACCTTGCCGTCGGAAGCGCCAGGCACCCACTCGATCATGCCGTCCGCGCCGTAGCCGTACAGCTCTTTCCAGGCCTGCTCGAACAGGGGTTTCTTGGAGAAGGAATCGTTGGCGTCCAGGATCATGATCTTGACCTTGGACTTGCCGTGGGTCTTGCAGTAGTAGGCGATCTGAGCCGCGCGCTCGTAGGGTCCGGGCGGGCAGCGGAAGGGGCCGGGCGGGACGGCGATGATGCATTTGCCGCCATCGGGCATCGCTTCTACCTGCTTCTTCAGCGCCAGGGTCTGCGGGCCGGCTTTCCAGGCATGGGGCAGGGTGGTTTCCGCCAATTCCTCGGTATAGCCCTCGACCGCGCCGTAGTCGAACTCGACGCCAGGCGAGAGCACCAGGGCGTCGTAACCGAAGCTCTTGCCGCCCTTGGTGTGGACCATTTTCTTGGCGGTATCGACGTTGGTCACCCAGTCGTGTACCACGTGGACGCCGTGCTTCTTGAGGCCGTCGTAGCCCACTTGCAGGGTCTTGATGTCGCGCTCGCCGGAGACGACTTCGTTGGACAGCGGGCAGGAGGTGTAGGTGGTGTTGCGCTCGATCAGGGTGACGTCGATGCCGGCATCCATCATGCGCAGATACTTGGCGGCGGTGGCGCCGCCATAGCCGCCGCCGACCACGACCACGCGGCCCTTGGTTTGCCCGGCATGAGCTTGGGGAATGGTGAGAACGGAAGCGCTGGAAGCAGCGGCTATGGCCTTGATGAATTCGCGGCGGTTGATTTTGCTCATGGTCTGTCCCCTTACTTGCTCTGGCTGCCGAAATACTGCGCGGCGATGCCGACGTCAGCCTCTTCCATCTTGGTGGCGCTCTTGATCATCTTCTTGTGGGTCATCTTGAAGCCCGCGTCACGGTACTTGTCGAGCTCCAGATGCATGAACATGGCGGATTGTCCGTTCAGGCGCGGGGTCAGCTCGTCGTCGGGCTGGCCGCCGGTATCGCCGTGGCAGGACGAGCACTTGTCGGTGACCTCTTTGCCCTTGGCCATCACTTCGGCGCTGGCCTTCTGCGGAATCGGCGTCCAGGGCTTGGCGGCGAAGTAGGTGGCCAGTTCGGCGATCTGATCGTCGCTGTAGCCCTTGATCAGGCGGTTCATGGTGGCGGCGGCGCGTTCGCCGGTTTTCCACTGCATCATGACCTGCTTGAGATAGGCCGCGGATTGCCCACCGATGCTGGGCATGGCGCCACCGGCGCTGACACCGTTGACGCCATGGCAGTTGTTGCAGGTGCGAGCGAGCGCATCGATCGAATCGGCCGCCAGGGCCGGAAGGGTGCTAAGGCCCAGGCATACCATCATGGCCAGGGTGGACTTTCTGCGCATGGTGTCTCCTCCATTGTCGCGATTGAAGTCAATATGTAGCCCCAGTGGGGCACGAATATCAGCGGTCCCAGGGTACAAAACACCTAGGGCGGCGTAGGTTCAGGTCTAGCGTGGTGTCGTGTCTTGGGAACCCCACTTGCGGCTTGATGCTTGTCAATTCTTTGCATCGGTTTCCATGGGGCAGCCCGCGGAAGCCAGCAATTGCAGGCGATGGCGGTCGTCCACCCGCACGTTCCCGCCCGTCACCTGGATGAACCCCTGTTGCGCGAGAAAAGCCAACATGCGCGAAAAGGTTTCCTGGCTCAGGCCCAGTTTGGCGGCGATGTCGCGCTTCAGCGCGGGCAGGCGGATTTCAAAACCGACATCCTGGGTTGCCGGTTCCAGATGCATGAGATAGCGCGCCACCCTTTGCACGCTGGAAGGTTGGGCGCAGATCTCGATATCGCGCAGGGTTTGCAGCAGCCGCCGGGAAATAAGGGCCAGCGCGTTGTCGGCCATGGCCGGGTTTTGCCGCAACTCGCGGCGATAAACCATGCCATCGATGGCGATCAGATGGCAGTCCTTGCCGGCGACGGCATCGTAGGGACAGGGTTCGGCCTGGATCAAACAGGGCTCGCCGAAACTCTCCCCGCGATCCACCAGGGCGATGACCCGCTCGCTCCCGTTGGGAAGCGGAATGAACAAGCGGAGCTGGCCGCTCACCACGATATACAGGGCGTCGATCAGTTCCCCCTTGGAGACCAGTTTGCTTTTTTTCTCCAAAGTGATCTGTTTGGCCCCGGCCGCCAGGCGCACCACCTGTTCCCGATCCCAACCCTCGAAATAGCGCAACCGGCTCATGGTGTCCTGGATCTGGGAGGGAGAGATGGTCATGAAGTTCATGGGCACGCGGGTGAGTGATGTGACGTTTGTACCAAGCAGCAACCATGCCATGGTCATGGAATCTTCACAAGGATTGCCCAAGCCCTTGTTTTTCCTAACTTCCGCGCCCATGCGGGAACCGGTGCCACGGCGCGGCGCGCCGGTGCGAGCAAATCCATGTCACCGCTTGGGCTGGCGCAAACCCGGACAATTGATGGCAATCAAATAAAATCATTGGCTTACTTATTCCGTGGCGTAGCCTCCACGTTACAACCTGGTAACGTGACAGAAGAATCGGGCAATCTGACGTTACAATCCGGTAACATCACCCCGGTGATAGAGACGACGATGCCCCAAGTAATCCTCTGGTTGCGCCGCACCTTGCTGTTTCTCTGGCTGGGCCTGTTAATTTCGGCCTGGCCCGCGGAGGCGGCCGCTCCGCTGCGCATCGGACTCACGCCCACCTTCCTGAACGAACGCCACTCGCTCATCGCGGACTGGCGTACTTATCTGGAGAGCAGGATGGGCCGGCCCGTGGAGTTTCTCCTGCGCGACGGCTACCAGGAAACCATGGAGTTGCTGCATCAGCAGCAGATTCAGGTGGCCTGGCTGTGCGACTGCCCCCATGTCACCGCCAACCCTGATTTCCGCCTGCTGGCCACGCCCCTGTTCCAGGGGCGCCCGTATTACCGTTCCTACCTGATCGTCCCGGCGGGGGATGTCCTCACTCGCGACATCCTCGACCTGCGGGACAAGGTGTTCGCCTATACCGACCCCTATTCCCACGTCGGCTACCTGAATCCTCGCTATCAACTGAAGAGGCGGTATGTCGATCCCGACCACTTTTTCCGCCGCACCTTCTTTACCCGTTCCCATCGCAAGGCCATTGAAGCCGTGGGCGTGGGGGTGGCGGACGCCTCCTCGGTCAACAGTTACATCTGGGAAACCCTGCGCCAGCAGGAACCGGCCTTCACCGGCAAGACCCGGATCGCGGCGCGCTCGCCCGAGTATGGCTTCCCGCCCTTCGTGGCCGACCGCAGATTGCCGGAAAAGGATTTCCGCGGCCTGCAACAGGCGCTGCTGGGCATGTCCAATGACCCGCTCGGGCGGGAAGTCTTGAAGAAAATGAACCTCGACGGCTTTGCCCTGCCGCAACCCGAGATCTATCTGGATGTGCAGGGCATCGTCCAGTACATGAACAACCACTGAGAGGTTGTAAATAATTGTCGGCGCCAAAAAAATTCGTCATTCCGGCAAAAGCCGGAATCCAGTCCGTAGGGCTGACTGACTTGAAAATCAATCAGCTAAACTACCGGATTCCGGCTTTCGCCGGAATGACAGTCGTTTTTGCTGCCGTATTGGAAACAATTCACAGACTCTGACATGAGCCTGGCGAATCTCAGCCTGCGCCACAAGCTGCCGTTGTGGGGAGGCTTGCTCATACTCCTGACGGTGCTGGCCGTCACCGTCGGCAACCTGGTGCTGACGCGCGAGAGCATCAAGCGGAACATGCTCGCCCGCTCCGAAATCCTCGGCCGTTCCCTGTCCGGCACCCTCTATTCCGCCATTTCCCAGGATGACGTCTGGCGCGCCTACGAAATCATCAATTTTCCGATCCAGGCCGAGAAGCAGCATCCCGCCTTCCAACTGGAAGATTTCGTGGTGCTGGACGCGGCGCGCCAGGTTTTCATCTCCACCGACAACAAGCGCTATCCCATGCTGGCCCGGCTGGATGCCCTGGGGGCGCCGTTCGCCCGGTTGCAGGCCCGACTGGCGCGCGACAGCGGGCACATTCAGATCATCGAGGCCGAACGCATCCTCATGGCCATTCCGCTGCTGGCTGACGGCGTAACTTTGGGCACCCTGGTGCTGGTGCATCCCGGCAATTACTACCAGGCCAGTTTTGATCGAGTACTGCGGCGCACGGCCTGGACCACGCTGCTGGTTCTGCTGATCATGCTGCCGCTGATCTGGTATTGGGGCATGCGCATGGCCACGCCCCTGAGCCTGCTCGCGGCGCGCATGGAGGAACTCGGGCAGAAGCTGCCGGCGCCGCTGCCGCAACGCATTTACTCCCAGGGCGACGAACTGGGCCGTTTGTTCCGGGTGTACGAACAGATGCGCCAGGAATTGCTCGACAAGGAAATCATGGAACGCCAGATCGTGAAATCCGACCGTCTCGCCGCCCTGGGCCGCCTGACCGCCAGCATCGCCCACGAAATCAACAATCCCCTGGGCGGCCTGCTTACCGCCCTGGACACCCTGCGGCGCCACAGCCAGCCCGATCCCGTGCTGGATCGGGTCGTGCCCCTGCTGGAGCGGGGTCTGCATCAGATCAAGGACATCGTCGCTGCCCTGCTGGTGGAAGCCAGGGCGAAGAGCCGCCGCCTCACCCACCAGGACGTGGACGACGTGCATACCCTGCTCGCCCAGGAAGCGAGGAAGCGCTCGGTGGCCTGGGAATGGCACAACGATCTGCTCGACACCGCCGCCTTGCCCGCCACCCTGGTACGCCAGTTGCTGATCAACCTGCTGCTCAACGCCGTCCAGGCCGCCGAGGGACAAGGCCGGGTGCGCGCCGACATCCGGATGGCGCCCGGCGGCCTGCACATCGAAATCGGCAACAGTGGCCAGTGCATCCCGCCGGACCTGATGGATCACCTGTTCGAGCCCTTCACCGGGCGCAACGAGGAAGGCCTGGGCCTGGGCCTGTGGATCACCTACCAGATCGTGCAGCAATTGCACGGCCATATCGACGTCGACAGCCGGGACGGCTGGACCCGCTTCCGCGTCGACCTGCCCGATGGAGAGACTTTGTGTTCAACTGCCACATCTGCCTGATCGAAGACGACGAAATCATGGGCGGCGCCCTGGCGCTGCGCTTTGAACTGGAGGGCCACGCCTGCGACTGGCACAAGACCGGCGCCGCCGCCCTGGCCGCCCTGCGCGGGCAAAACTACGGCGCGGTGGTGAGCGACATCGCCCTGCCCGACATGTCCGGCGAAGCCCTCTACCTGGATCTGCTGGAATCCGGCGGCAGCGTGCCCCCCTTCATCTTCATGACCGGCTACGGCGCCGTGGACCAGGCGGTACGCCTCCTCAAACGCGGCGCCGTGGACTATCTGCTGAAGCCCTTCGAGCCGGACCTGCTCCTGGACAAGCTGCGGGAATTGGCCTCCTGCCATGAGGCCGGCCAGACCGGCGCCGATGTCCTGGGGGTTTCCCCGGCCATGCGCGCGGTGGACGAACTGCTGCCTCGGCTGGCGCGCAGCCAGGCATCGGTACTCATCACCGGGGAATCCGGCGCCGGCAAGGAACGGGTGGCGCTGAAGCTGCACAAGCTGCAAGGGGCAGAGCGGCCGTTCGTGGCGGCCAACTGCGGCGCCTTCAGCGAAAGCCTGCTGGAAGCGGAATTGTTCGGCCATGAAAAGGGCGCCTTTACCGGCGCGGTGCGCGCCAAGCGCGGCCTCTTCGAGCAGGCCGAGGGCGGCACCCTGTTCCTCGACGAGATCGGCGACATGCCGCTGGCCATGCAGGTGAAGGTGCTGCGCGCCATCCAGGAACGGCAGATCACCCGGATCGGCGGCGAAAAACCTTTGCCCGTGGACTTTCGCCTCATCGCCGCCACCCACCAGGACCTGAAGTCGCGGGTGGAACAGGGGAGTTTCCGCGAAGACCTGTATTACCGGGTCAACGTCATCCAGATTCGTGTGCCGCCCCTGCGCGAGCGCAAGGAAGACATACTCTGGCTGGTGGCCCACTTCCTCGACCAGGCCGCCCACGGCGGCGACGGCCGCCGTCTGCTGCTGGCGCCCTCGGCGGAACGCGCCCTGCTCGATTACGCCTGGCCGGGCAACGTGCGGGAACTGAAGCATCTGCTGGAGCGCGCCCGGGTGCTCGCCACCGGGCATTTGCTCACCCCGGAACTTTTGTTCGGCGAAACCGCGCCCGGCACGCCAGCCCCGCCCCGCGACACCCTGGGCGATTTCCTGTCCGGCCACGAACGCGAATACATCCTGCGCGCGTTGCGGGCGCGGGACTGGCAAATCCAGGACACCGCCACCCTGCTCGGCATCAGCCGCAAGAACCTGTGGGAGAAGATGAAACGGCTGGATATCCGGCGCGACGGGGACTGAACAGCCCGAGTTTCAAGGATAATCCCGCCCTTTTTGGCCGCGCCGAAACTTCGCGGCGCTCGTTTTCCGGAGACATTGCCATGTGGTTCAAGAATCTCGCCGTCTACCGCCTGCCCGTCGGCCTCAAGCTCGACCTCCCCGCCCTGGAGGAGAAACTGGCGACCCTGACCATGCAACCCTGCGGCAACATGGACCGGGAGACCCGCGGCTGGGTATCGCCGCGCGGCGATGACCGGCTGCTTTACGTGCTCAACCAGCAGGTGCTGATCGCCCTGGGGTCGGAGGCGAAGTTGTTGCCTTCCTCGGTGGTCAACCAGTTCGCCGAGGAGAAGGCGGCGGAGATCGAGGAACAGCAGGGCTTCAAGGTGGGCAAGAAGCAGTTGCGCGAAATCAAGGAGCAGGTCACCGACGAGTTGCTGCCCCGCGCCTTCGTGCGCCGCCGCACCACCTGGGCCTGGATCGACCCGGTGCACGGCTGGCTGGTGGTGGACGTGGCGACCCCGGCGAAAGCCGAGGAGTTGCTGGAAGCCCTGTCGAAATCGGTGGACGACCTGCCGGTGAAGAGCCTGCATACCGAACTTTCCCCCGCCGGCGCCATGACCGACTGGCTGCTCGGTGGCGAAGCGCCGGCCGGCTTCAGTATCGATCGCGACCTGGAACTGCGCGCCAGCGACGAGGGCCGCGCCACGGTGCGCTACGTGCGCCACGACCTGGAAGGCGAGGAGATCGCGGCTCACATCGCCGCCGGCAAGCAGGCCACCAAGTTGGGACTAACCTGGAACGACCGCATTTCCTTCGTTCTGGGCGAGCAAATGGAGGTGAAGCGGGTGGACTTCCTCGACATCCTCAAGGAGCAGTCGGAACAGGGCGAAAACGCCGACGAGCAGTTCGACATCGATTTCGCCCTGATGAGCGGCGAACTGGCCAAGCTCCTGGCCGACCTGATGGCGGCCCTGGGCGGGGAGAAGGCGGCGGCGATCTGACCGTGGCGCCGGCGCCTCGCCGGCT
>CAIXFP010000404.1 GCA_903918705.1 uncultured Pseudomonadota bacterium | reverse complement strand
GGCCTCGCTGAGCACGGCATTGATGTAGTTCGAGGTGCTGTCCAGCTTGGCCAGAACGCTGGTGAGCACGTTCTCCAGGCGTGCCGCCAGCGAAGGCTTGGTTCGGATCAGCGGGTACTTGCTGCCCGCCGCTACCTGCAACGGTGGCGAGGCATGGGCGCCACCGCTGAGTTCCACATAGGCGATGCCGGTCAGCCCCTGGGTTTTCAGCACCGCCACGGTGTCCACCTTGATCGGCGTGCCATGCTCGATGGCGAAGAGCAGGTTCACCCGCTCCGGATTACCCGGGTCCAGGCTAATCTGCTTTACCTTGCCGACATCGACTCCGTTGTATTTCACCGGCGCGTTCAGATTGAGGCCCGCCACCGACTCGTCCTCGACTGCCTGGTACAGGTCATATTCCTTCTGCATCATGCCGCCCGCGGCCAGCCAGAGGATGGCGGCCACCATCACGGCGCCGAGGGCGAGGACGAACAGGCCGACCACGGCATGGTTCACTTTGGTTTCCATCATGGGCTCACGGGTTCGTTATGGGTTGCCGCCACGGCCCCGGGCTCCCCCCCTTTGGTAAAGGGGGGTGGGACGCGGTGTCCGCCTGCGCCTCCGCCGCCCGCCCACGCGGGCCGTCGAAGAATTTCCGGATGGCGGGATGCGACATCACTGCCAGTTCGGCCATGGCGCCGATGCCTTGCACCTTGCCGACGGCGAGGACGGCGACGCGGTCGGTCACCTGCCAGAGCAGGTCCAGGTCGTGGGTGATCATGACGATGGTCAGGCCGAACTTGTCGCGCAGATCGCGTACCAGTTGGTCGACTTCGCCGGCGCTGTCCGGGTCCAGGCCGGCCGTGGGCTCGTCGAGAAACAGCAGTTCCGGGTCCAGGGCCAGGGCGCGGGCCAGGGACGCCCGCTTCATCATGCCGCCGCTGAGTTGCGCCGGGTACTGGGCGCCGACTTCCGGCTTGAGGCCGGCCAGGGCCAGCTTCCAGGCGGCGATCTCATCGATGGATCGGTCATCCAGGCCGGTGTGTTCGCGCAGCGGCATGCCGACGTTCTCCAGCACCGTCAGGGAGCCGAACAGGCCGCCCTGCTGGAACATCACCCCCCAGCGCCGGCGCAGGGCCATGGCGTCGGCAGCGGCGATGTCGCGCAGGTCCACGCCCAATATGCGGATGGAACCCGAGTCCGGTTGTTGCAACAGGATCATTTCCCGCAGCAGGGTGGATTTGCCAGAGCCGCTGCCGCCCACCAGGGCGAAGATCTCGCCACGGTTCACCACCAGGTCGAGGCCGGCATGCACCACATGGTCGCCGAAGCGGGTCGCCACCTGGTTCAGTTCGATGACGTTGTCGTTTGCCATGTCACAGGTCCAGCACGCTGAACGCGATGGAGAAGAGGGCATCCGCCACGATCACCAGGAAGATGGACTGCACCACGCTGCGGGTGGTCTGGCGGCCCACGCTGTCGGCGCCGCCCCGGGTGCGGAAGCCCTGGAAACAGCCCACCACGGCGATGATGCCGGCGAACACCGGCGCCTTGGCGACACCGACCAGATAGGCGGTGACGCTGACCGCCTTGGCGAAGCGGTCGAGAAACTCGCCGTAGCCGATGCCCAGTTGCGAGTGGGCCATGAGCATGCCGCCGCAGACGCCGAGCAGGTCGGCGAACACGGTCAGCAGTGGCAGCACGATCAGTAAGGCGATGATCTTGGGCAACACCAGCAGCTCCAGCGGAGCGATGCCAAGGGTGCGCAGGGCGTCGATCTCCTCGGTCACCGACATGGTGCCAATCTGGGCGGCATAGGCGGAGCCGGAGCGCCCGGCGATGATGATGGTGGTGATCAGGGGCGCGAATTCCCGCAGCATGGACAGGCCGACCAGGTCGGCGACGAAGATGTTGGCGCCGTATTGCCGAAGCTGGCCGGCGCCCTGATAGGCGACCACGACGCCGAGCAGGAACGACAGCAGCCCGACAATGGGCAGCGCATCGAAGCCGGCGCTGCGGATGTTGAACAGCATGGGACGCCAGCGGAAACGCGCGGGATGGACCACGGACCCCGCCAGGGCGAAGGCGCATTCGCCGACGAAGCCGAGCAAGGCCCAGGCCTGTTCCCAGGCGGCCGCGCTGGCGCTGCCGATGCGCTCCAACACGCTCGCGGGCGAGTTGGCTGCGGGTGCGGCTTGTTCGGCCAGGCGTCGCGTCACGGCCTCCATCCTCTGCGCGAATTCCGGGCGCAAGCCTTCCAGGGTCACCGTGCCGCCGGCACCGCGCAGTCGCCGCAGCAGTTTGCCCAGCAACCAGGCACCGGCCGTGTCCAGGGCGGCGATGCGGGTGGCATCGGCCGTCGCGGTGGCGGGCAGTCGCAACGCTTCCAGGCGTGCCTCGATGCTGCCCAGGTCGCCCGCGGTCCAGCACCCGGACAAGGCCAGCACCCCCGGCGTGGGCTGGGCGATGGCGGCGGGTTG
>CAIXFP010000403.1 GCA_903918705.1 uncultured Pseudomonadota bacterium | reverse complement strand
CAGCGGATCGTCATCGACGATGAGCAGACCGGGTTTACTTTCCGTGGTGGATCTCACCTTGATTCTCCAGTTGTCAGCCCGGCCCGGACGGGGATTTAGCCGACCGTGGCGTAGGTCGCCATCAGCCAACCGTCGCCCTTGTCCTGCGCCGCGTCGAGGCGGATATAGCGTTCACCGGCCGGCAATATCAGGCGGTAGACCTTGCCGTGGGCATAACGCGCGGGTTCCAGAATGATGAGGTTGCCCTGTTCCAGTTCGGGGAAGATCAATCCCAAGCTGGGAGCGGCGTTGCCGTAGCCGCCATCATCCACCGCGTAGCCGAGTTCACGCACCTGTTCCTGCTGCAACTGCACCAGTTGCGCCGCGCTGTTGAGGGTTTGCAGGCCCACCTTGCGCTGGCTCTGTTCCATGCGAGTGATGCGGCGAATGATGGCGATGTGCCAGATGTCGCCCGGGTCCATGCGCAGCGCCAGCAATTTCCCCACTTTGACCCATTCGCTTTCGTCGCCCTTGAGGATGATGCCCAGCCCGGTTTCGCTGCGGTCGCTCAGGGGCCAGCGTTCCAGGATGAGTTCACGCGGTTCCTGGACGCGCTGCTGGTACACGGCCTTGGTGCGTTCGGTGACGAAGCCGTACAGCTTGATGTCGAGGATCTCTTCCGGCGACAGGGTCTGGCGGGTGGACTGGCCGCTGGCGATCTCACTCTCGTTGCGCATGCGGCTGCAGATGTTGTTCAGGTCGCGCAGCACCTCCCAGCGGCCCTGGGCGGGAACGCGCTCGGCGATGCGGCGCTCGCGCTCGCTGGCAGGCGCCCATTCGTTGGCGACGTACTGCAGCAGGTCGTAGCCGTCGGGCAGGCGGAATTCCTCGCCCAGGCCTAAGGTGACCGGCGCCGCGCCGGACTTGAGGGCGCGTTCGATCTGGCGCAGGTGTTCCAGCACCTTGTCGGTGGCCAGATAGCGGAAGGTGGGTTCGTTGACGCCGGCCCGGATATGGCGCAGCCCCTGGCCCTTGCTGGTGTCCACCAGATAAAAATGGCGTTCCGGGTCGTAGCCGCTATCCAGGGTGGTGTGCTCGGACCAGTTGTCCAGCCAGTGGTCCACCATCTCGATCTGCTTCGGCGTGAGGCTGCCGGCCCCCAGTGGCGAGAGCAGCAGCGCCTGAACATATTCCTCGGTACAGCTCGACGGATTGGCATCGCCCGGATAGAGCTTGAAGCGGTTGTTCTGGAAGCCGTCGAATTCGCTGATGCGATAGAGGTTGTGCAGGCGTAGCCAGAGCTTTTCCTCCACCTTTTCGTAGCGAAAATAGCGCCACTTGAAGATGTCGGCGAAGCCGCGGGTGGCGCGGGCGGTAATGGTGGGGACCGCCGCCTGGATCTTGCTGCCGCCGGGATTGGCGACGAAATCCATCAGGAAGGCGTGGTAACCGCGGGTGATTTCCCAGTAGAAGGCATGGATGGCGGTCCACAGGCGCGACTCGATCACCTTGGACATGCGCGGGTTGCGCAGGTACTGGCCACACAGGGAATACTGCATGTCGCGAGCGTGCTCATCCAGGTG
>CAIXFP010000402.1 GCA_903918705.1 uncultured Pseudomonadota bacterium | reverse complement strand
GCCAAGGACTATGGTGCCGCCGTCAGCACCGAGAAGCTGGAAAACGCGGTGCGCGCCAGCAAGAGCGACGTGCTGGTGCTCGGCACGAAGGTGGAGATCACCCCCTACATCGAGCAGGCGAAGAAGACCGTGGCGCCGGTCGTCATCGAATCCATCCAGAAGGCGTTGCGCAAAGAAAGCGAGCTGGCCGACCTGATCCTCCTGGTCGGTGGCGGCTCCATGTTCTTCCGCGAAGCCATTCAATCGGCATTTCCGCGCCTGACCGTTGCCATGACGAACGAGCCGGTGTACTCGAACGCGCGTGGCTTCTGGATCATGGGAGCGGCTCAGTGAAAGGACTTCGGATCGTCTTGACGGTCTCGGAAGTCAGCCCGGAGCTCTATGCGGCACTGGAACCGGTGCCGGCGCGGCTCCGGGCGGAAAGAGTGCGCACCCTGGCCACCATCGGCCTGGCCGCAATGGGCGGTGGGCAACCGCTCATCAACAAGCCGGTAGTGGAAGCCGAAGCCGCGAGCGCAAACGGGAAAGAACCGCTTGCGCCCGGACTACCGGAGAAAGCGCTGGGCGTGGCCAGAAAACTGGGTGGGCTCTGATGCTCGCGCCCCGGATCCACTGTGGCTGACCGAAAGATCGGGCGTCACCACATCGCCTTTTACCGGGGCTGGCTGCAGGGGCTGGACATCAAGTCGCTGGCTGACCGCTATCTGGAAACGGGGCTCGATCTGCGCCTTGCGAAAACAACGCTGACCTGGATTCGTGACACGTTGCGCCAGGCGGCGCTGCGACATGGCAGGCGTGGCGAAGCCAGGCTGTTGCGCCTGCATCTTGCGGCGGCGAACGGCCACCCGGCCACGCCATTCCCATCCCTCGAAGAGTTCCAGGCCGAATACGACCCGGACGGCTACTGCCGTGAGGCCGACCTGATTCGCCAGTATCTGGATACCTATCCGCAGGCGGCGAACAGGAAAGCGTGGCATCGGAAACGCCTCCTCGACCGCCAGCTTGCTGCTTTGATCTGGGTCGAACGGCTGCTGGCCACCGATCCAATAGCAGAAGACCCAGTTTCAGCCTGGTTCGACAAACCGGTGGCCGAGCGGCTGGTGCTCGCCGACATCCCGACCATCGGCGCACTGCTGGAACGAATCCGAGATCGTGGGTATCGCTGGTGGGTGTCAGTTCCACGACTTGGAGAAAAAGGCGCCATGCGCATCGTCGCCTGGCTGCGTGGCTACGAGGAGACGCTTGGGCCGCTCCCAGACCACGCTCTGGCGCCCGTCCGTAGCCTGCCTGCCAGCATGCTCGTCCAGGCCAGGGGCCGCGAAACCGCCATCGTTCCGATGGAGACCCTGACCGTTCCCGAGGCGCTGACCGGGGAAACGGGCAGCAACCGGCATCCCGGTCGACCGCGGATTGAAGCCACGAACGACTACCAAGCAATCCAGTCCTGGCTCGCCACGAAGTTAGGCAGTCCACACACTGCGCGTGCCTACCGGAAGGAGGCCGAACGGATGCTGCTGTGGGCCGTCATCGAGCGGGGGAAGGCGCTTTCCGATTTGGCCATCGAAGACTGCGCCGCATACCGGGACTGGCTTTCCCTGGTGGGAAGGACGGCTCCCGAGCAGTGGCCGTCCCGGTTGCCGCAAACCGAATGGATTGGCAAACGCAACACGCCACGCTTCAGCATGGGCTGGCGTCCATTCGATGGGCCATTGTCGGCCGCGAGCGTGCGCCAGGCGCTGACGATAGCCGCCGGCCTGTTTGAGTGGCTGGTGCGCGTCCAATACTGCGCCTTCAACCCCTGGGATGCCGTAAGCAAGGGGCGGGCACGCCTCGAAGAAGCGCCAGAGGACATCGAGTTGACTCGCGTGTTCTCAGTCGGCCAATGGCAATACCTCATGGACCACCTGCACGGCCTGCCGGCGGATGGCCATGCCCACCGTCTCAGGTTCGTCCTGCCCTTTGCACACGCTACCGGCCTGCGCGTTTCCGAACTGGTGGATGCGACAATCGGGCGGCTCTACACGATGCCGTTGCGGGATCGTCTCGGCATCCGCTGGATGCTCAAGGTGCTGGGCAAGGGCGGGAAGTGGCGTGCCGTGCCGCTATCGGAGCGGGTGGTGTCGCTGCTTGGCGCATATCTGGCCCACCGTGGCCTCGATCCCGATCCGCTCGCCAATCCGCCGGAGACGCCCATCATTGCCAGTATTGACGGCAATGATCCCGTCTCTTCGAGCGGGCTCTACAAGGCGATTCGTGGCCTGTTCCAGAGCGCGGCCGAGGCCTTACGCGCGGATGGCCGTAATCAGGAAGCCAAGGCCTTCGACCGGGCCAGCGTCCATTGGCTGAGACATACCTGTGGAAGTCATATGGGATCGGCCGGCGTTCCAGTCAACCTTGTTCAAAAACTCCTGGGGCACGCAAGCTTGGCGACCACGAGCATCTACACCGATTCCGACGAAGAGCGGCTGTGGCAGGAAATCACTGAACTGGAGGACGCCAGCAGTGCACATTGAGTTCAGG
>CAIXFP010000401.1 GCA_903918705.1 uncultured Pseudomonadota bacterium | reverse complement strand
TTGAACATCAAGGTGAAGCAGCTATGAGCGACGCCGCCGACAACCGCCGCTACTTCACCCCCTGCAAAGGCAAGACCGCCTGCCGCGACGACGGCGAACGCTGTCTCACCTGCGGCCGCCGCCTTGCCGAAATCGAGCAGACCCGCATCCTGATCGACGCCCTGGCGGACTACGCCGTCGAACAGGGCTATGAAAACATCGAGGAATTCGCCGCCCACGTGACGAGCAAGGTGGTGAAAAAAGCGAAGCACCGCCGCTGATCGAAATTTCGTTCGTAACCATCCTGTCAGGATGGCTATGATGCGAGGCGGATACAGCCCCTGATCCGTACCGCCACCTCAGAAGGAAACGACGATGACGCCGCAAAAACTCAGTTGTGCCCTGGCCCTCCTGTTCACCACTGCCGCCGCCCAGTCCGCCGACATCGACAACCTGCAAGGCCTGGCCCAGAGCCAGTTCAAGGATTTCAGCAAAGACCTGACCGCCGCCCTCAGCTACAAGGCCATCGCCCCCGCCACCCCGTTGGGGGTGACCGGCTTCGATGTCGGCGTGGCCCTGTCCGGTACCCGCATGCAAAACAGCTCTCTCTGGCAAACCGCAACGGGCCACGACCTGAACATCCTGCCGGTACCGAAGATCTACCTGTCCAAGGGATTGCCCTACGGCATCGACATCGGCGGCTTCTATACCAAGGTGCCCGGCAGCAACATCAAGCTCTACGGTGCGGAAATCAAGTACGCCATCCTGGAAGGCTCGGCCATCACCCCCGCCGTGGCGGTGCGTGGCACCTACACCAAACTGGCTGGCGTCAATCAACTCGACTTCGACACCCAGGGCCTCGAACTGCTGGTTTCCAAGGGTTTTGCCGGACTGACGCCCTACGGCGGCGTCGGCATGGTGCACGGCAGCGCCAGTGCCCATAACCTTCCGGCGGGTTTCACACTGAATTCGGAATCCAGCAACCAGGCCAAGCTGTTCGCCGGACTGAACTGGAACATTCTCCTGGGCAACCTGGCCCTGGAATACGACCGCACCGGCAAGAACGACACCCTGTCCGCCAAACTCGGCTTGCGCTGGTAGACCGCGTGGCGGGTGCGAATTGGTCCGCGCCCGCCCTTCAGAAACGCTCTCCCGCGCGCAGATAGCGCCACTGCCCCACCGGCAGCTTGCCCAGGGGCACGCTGCCCAGGCGGATGCGCCGCAGCGACACCACCCGCAAGCCCACGCTTTCGCACAAGTGCACCACCTGGCCCGGCTGTGCGCCTTTCAGGGCCACCCGCAGGTGGGTCTCGTTCTGCCAGCTCACCTTCAGCGCCAGGGGTACCTTGCCATTGAATTTGACGCCCTGGTTCAGGCGCTGGAGCCCGGCCGCGTCGAGTTCGCCCGCGACCTCCGCCACCATCTCGTTCTCCACCATGGCGGCATCCTCGGTCAACTTGCGCACCACCTTCCAGTCCTGGGAATACACCACCAGCCCTGAAGCCGCGGTTTCCAGGGGCAAACAGGGGGTGAGGCGAGCGAAGTGCAGCTTCAGCGGACGCTTGCCGCTATGGTCTTCCGCCCAGAGCCTGTCCAATCTCAGGCATTCCGCCGCCAGGCCGCCGGCATCGGGAATCATGGCATAACCCGCCGGCTTGTGGAGCAGCAGCGTCACCGGCTCGGCCTGGCCGGCATCGGCCAGGGGATCGATGTCTATGGCTTCGTCCGCCACCCGGAACTGGGGCTCCTCCACCACGATGCCGGCCACCCGCACCCACCCCCCGGTGATGATCTGCTCCGCCTCGCGGCGCGAACAGGCGCGCAGTTCGGCGACTCGTTTGGCAAGGCGGACGGGTTCGGTCATGGCGGAAAGCGGCGGGGAAAAGCGCGGAGTCTACGCCGCTGCCGCGAACCCCACCGTATCGGGCCTACTTGCATTCCCGGGGACGGTCATGCGCCTGCGCCAGCCACTTCAACAGGGTTGCATAGAGATGCTCCGGCACCACCGGCTTGCCGATGTGATCGTTCATGCCGGCCCGCAGGCAAAGCTGGCGGTCCTCGTCGAAGGCATTGGCGGTCATGGCGATGATGGGCGTGTGTTCCCGCCCCGGCAGTTGCCGGATTGCCAGGGTGGCGTCGATCCCGTTGAGCCTGGGCATCTGCAGGTCCATCAGGATCAGGTCGTAATCGGTCCGCCGCGCCATCTCCAGGGCCATGGCGCCATCCTCGGCCAGGTCCACGCGCAAGCCCGCATCCTCCAGCAGATCCGTGGAAACCTCCTGGTTGATGGGCTCGTCTTCCGCCAGCAGCACATGGGCGCGCGGGAAGCAGCTTTTCAGGCGCGTTTCGGCCGTATCCACCGGCGCGTCCTGCCCTGCCGCCACATAGTCCAGATCCTTGGCCAGGCGCGCGGTGAACCAGAACGTGCTGCCGATCCCGACCCGACTTTCCACGCCGATGCCGCCGCCCATCATCAGGACAAGGCGCTTGCTGATGGCCAGACCGAGGCCGGTGCCGCCGTATTTGCGGGTCATGGAGCCGTCCGCCTGTTCAAAGGCGGTGAAGAGGCGGCTGCGCTCCTCCTCGGACAGGCCGATGCCGGTATCTTCCACCTGGAAGCGAAGGATGATGTTTTCGCTGCATTCCGCGTCCATCCGCACGCGCACGGTGATGGAACCCGCGGCGGTGAATTTGATGGCATTCCCGGCCAGGTTGAGCAATATCTGCCCCAGGCGCAAAGGATCGCCGCGCAGCGGCAACGCGGCCAGTCCGGGGGCGATGTCGACATGCAGGTCGAGGCCCTTTTCACTGGCTTTCGGCGCCGTCAGGCTGGCGAGATTCTCCAGGATTTCGCCCAGGCGGAAGCCGGTCTGTTCCAGAGTGAGGCGGTCGGCCTCGATCTTGGAGATGTCCAGGATATCGTTGATGACCCCCAGCAGGTGCTGGGACGCCTGGGTCACCTTGTTAAGCTGGTCGATCTGTTTCGGGTCCGTGGCCCGGTGCAGGGCCAAAGCGGTCATGCCCATGATGGCGTTCATCGGCGTGCGCAGTTCGTGGCTCATGTTGGCCAGGAACACGCTCTTGGCGCGGTTGGCGGCCAGGGCGGCGTCGCGGGCTTCCATCAGGTTCCGCTCATGCTCGATCAGCTTGCGGTAGAGGCTGATGCGGTTGAGCAGGAGATTGTCGTCGATGGGCTTGGTCAGATAGTCCACCGCGCCAATGGCGTAGCCGCGCCGCATGAACTCCTCCGCCTTGAACACGGCGGTGACAAAGATGATCGGAATGGCGCGGGTGCGCTCGGTCATGCGCAAGTGTTCGGCGGTGGCGAAGCCATCCATGCCCGGCATCTGCACGTCCAGCAGGACCAGATCCACCTCTTCCTCGATGGTGCGCACCAGGGCATCCTCGCCGGAACTCGCCTCGATGACGCGGCAAGCCGGCAGGCGGGACAGCAGGGCGCGCAGGGTGAACAGGTTGTTGGCGTTGTCGTCGACGATGAGGATGGTGAAGTCGCGGTTGCTCATGACGTCTTTTTACCGCACCAGACCGCGGCCATGTTGATCAGCACATCGTAATCCACCGGCTTGGCGAGATAGTCGTCGGCCCCGGCGGCCAGGGCTTCCCGGCGGTCATGCTTCAGGGCCTTGGCAGTCAGCACCACCACCGGGATGGATTTCAGGGCGGGGTCGCCCTTCATGGCG
>CAIXFP010000400.1 GCA_903918705.1 uncultured Pseudomonadota bacterium | reverse complement strand
GGAACCTTCACAGGCGCACTGCTGATCGGCGGCGATCTGGCAGGAGTTGGTGGAGGCCATGGTTTCCCACTGCTCCGCCGGAACCAGGATCTGGTTCATGGCCACCTCCTTTCCACCTGCCAGTTGCCACGCGCGTCGAGATCGGCGCGGATGTCATGCCCGGCGAGCTACGGCGCGATCTGGGGATAGCATTCGAACAGCACGCCTACCTGACGCACGTCGGCCATCCTGGTATCCACCCCGAGGGCGGTGGCGCGGCGCAAGATGGTTGCCCATTTCATGCCGCACCCCCTTTCGCGTGGGCGATCGCTGCATGCACCTGGTCCATCGCCTCGCGGCAAATGAACCCATCACCCTCCTTGTCCACCTCGACGAGAAGAAGTGCCGCCAACAGCGCCGGCGCCGCCACGAACCAGGCCGAATGGCGTTGTAGTCGGTCCGGCGTTTCAGGCATTCGGGATCGCCCTTGCCTTCGTTTGCTTCCCAGTCTGCGAGGAATTCATCCGCGAGACCGAGAAGCCTGTCCGCATCCTGCGTTGAGAATTGCATTGGTTGCTCCTTGAGTTGCCCGGAGCCTCGCCCCGGTGGGCGAGAACCCATCGGGCGGTTGGTCAATAACAGCGGATGCGCACCGACTCACCCCAGGGCGGGGGGCCATACCCGCTGGTGTCCCCCCACAGGACTGGATAGTCTGGGGGAGCGATAGGGAAATCGCCGGCCAGGTCTGTCAGATAGACCAGACATGACGGCTGCAATCCCTCTTCTTCCACCCACTCGAACACGGGCCTGAAATCCGTTCCGCCAAACCCTTTCGGGTTCAGCGCGATCGGCTCGCCGCGTTCGAATGTGTCCACGCCGTGGATCTCGGCATCGCAGTAGACGACGTAGACCCTTTCGGGCTGCATGTCGGCCGCGATGCTGTCGATCTCCCGTGCAAACTGGCTGAGGGTGATTTCGTCGATGCTTCCTGACGTGTCCACCGCGACCACCATTGGCGGCATCGTTTCACTGCGCAGCGCCGGCATGTATAGCCCGGCGTACATGAAGCGAGTGTTCGGCTGTCGCCACGAGTAGTCGCTCATGGCGTTTTGCTGAACGAACCGCCGGAGAATGGCACGCCAGTCCTGCGGAGGGTTTTTGATGTCCTCCACAAGACGTTCCAGCCCCGCCGGCAGCTTGCCCATGCTTTCTGCACGTTTCGCAGCGTTCAACACGGCAGAAGACCAATCGGCCTGCAACTCCGGTTGAGCGTCATCGGCACAGGGACGGATTTGTCCGCACTCGGAACCATCGGGAAGGGGTTGATCGTCACCCTGGCTTTCGCCCTGGCCACCACCATCATCATCACCACCACCACCGTTGTTGCCCTGGCCGTCGTCACCGTCCTGGCCGTCGCCTTGGTCATTGCTACTTGGGCCTTCATCGTCGCCGTCTCCGTTGCCGGAACCAGGTTGCGAGTCCGAACCGTCTTCTGTGCCATCCTGCTGTTGCGGTTGGCCGGTCTCTGCGCTGCTCTCGTCCCCGCTCTCGCCTTCTTCTTCATCCGGGGTGCCCTCCGGTTTTTGGGATGAAGGCGGTTGCTGGTTGAGGCGTTCGTAAACCTCTTCGGCAGACATGCCCTTGTAGGGCGTGCCGTCGAGCATCCCTTGCGGGAGCACCATGCCGGCATCCAGCACGATGGGGTTTACGACATAGTCGCAGGCGTGGTTCCACTGCGTTTCATTCCGGTGCTCCATCCGCCAAACGTGTCCGTTGGCACAGTGGAGAACTTCGTGTGCCACCACCCCTTGCAGTTCATGCTTGCTCAGGTTGTTGACATACTCCGGGTTGAACCACAGCTTCCGGCCGTCTGTTTCCAGAGTCCGGACTGACCCGTTCTCGACCAGATCCAGCCGCAAGGACAGAACCCCGAAGAATGGATGGTCGAGCACCAGATTCCGCCTTGCGGCGGAAACTGCTTCCATTGCCTTGCTCATGGAAACCTCCTTTGGTCATGCCCAAGCCCCGTTGCAGGGGCCGGGCTCATGGATCACATGTAGGCATCCATGAGGTTGGAGATTTCCTTGGCCTGGGCCGCGACCCTGGCGCGAAGGACCGAGTCGTCCCGCAGGGTTTGTGGAGCATGCACGACCAGCACTTCTTCCACCTTGGCTCGTACCGCTTCGAGATCCTGGTCACCCGTCAGGTTGAGGTTGGGGATGAGTTCCACCAGATCCTCAAGATTCCTGACCAGGGTGTCGTGGAACTTCGACTCAGGGTTACCGAGCCGGTTGACCATGTTGTCCACCGCGTTGCGGAGCCGGTTCCATAGATCCTTGTTGGCCTTGGCGACTTCCTGCTGGAGCCTGGCTTCGATTTCACGCTGGATGCGTGCCACCTCGGCGTCGGCCAGGGTTACCCGGAAATCCGCCGCTGACGGCAGTGGAAGCGTCTCGATTTCGACCGAGAACTTCGCGTGCATTTCTTCGGCTGTCGGGTAGTCCATGTCGTTGTACATCCCATTCAGGAGGACGCGAGCGTCTTCCTTGAGGATGGGGTATTCGCGGATAAAGTCCTCGGCGAGAAGTGCGTACTCGCGTTTGAACTTGCGGACCCCCTCGGAGAAGGTCTCGTAGTTGGCGGTCGGGAGGATACGTTGCCCGTCTTTCGACCAAGGCAGCGTTTTCTCGTAGTAGAAGGTCCGAAGTTCCCGACCCTTCTTGTGGACAGCCTCATACGACCCCGCGTCTCCCGGCAGGAGGTGCTTGTTGAACCGACCGGCGTCGGCGGTCGCGGCGTGCTGTTCGGCGATTTCCGCGCTGATTTTCCGGTCGTACTTGCGGGCCTGCCATCCGTGGATGGCGAGACCTACCAGCATGGCTTTCAGGGACAGATTGACGACGTTCATGATTCGCTCCTTGCGAAATGTTCGCGGAGCGATCCCCCTCGCGGGAATTGCCCCGCAAGGGTTGAGATGAAGAAATCGATTAACCGAGGTAGCTCTTGCCCAGGGGCGAGATGCACAGCCTGGTCCAGTCCGGGGTTCCGGTTACTGCGGGACAAAGACGGTTGATGTCCTTGACCATGAGCACCGCGAACTCGGATTTACCCGAATCGAACATCCGTTCCGCGTACCGAAAAATCCGGCCGCAGTTGGTGTCCGTTGCCTTCTTCGCCAGAGCCGTCGAAACAGCCCAGAGCAGGTCGGGCCGATCAGGGATCGGGGCGTTGTCCGGGTCCAGGATGATGGAATCCGGATTCGGCAACTTGCTCCGAACCATGGACAGAAACGCCCGAAGTTCGATTGCGGCACCCTCGCCTACGGCGCCGGCCAGGGCCGCGAACTCCAGATCGTCCGGAAGGCCCATCTGGAGCGCCTTGCCCGCGTACTCCCAGGTCCGAGGGCACGGAAAGTTTTCCATGTCGTCGACACGCTTGGCGTCGAAGACATGGAGCAGATCAGGCCTGAACCTGATGAAGCTGATGAGCACCGGAGCCATGTTTGCCCCCAGTGCCCACTCGCTCCAGTCGTCCACAGTGGGTTCGATCCCGATGACCGCCCCGAAACGGGACAGCACCGGGGCGAGGATGCCCGTGACGCCTGCACGGTCGGTACGCCGGTTGGTCGCCGCAACGAACGTGATGCAGTCGGGCAGCTTGTGGCCGTTGACCTGGCGGGCCAGGAGCAACTGCATGTAGCTGGCCTGGACCGCCGG